>JBDTTK010000046.1:0-12214 GCA_039930685.1 Bryobacteraceae bacterium
ACAAAGGGACCCATGCCCGACACCGTCCTCAACGTGAAAGCGCTGTCGGCAACTAACCTGACGCTCGAAGCGGTCGGAGCTCCCGCCGGCCAATCCATCAACCTTATGCGCGTCGGCGCGGCCGAGGATGGCGCCCGGCTCCTGCTCGGTAGCTGGACGATGCCCGCCGATATGGGCGGACAAAAGGTGTCGAACAACTGGCATTTCCGCGCGGACGGAACCGCCGTCTTCACGGTGCCGTTCAAGAAGCAGGTGGGGACTTACAAGCTGACCGCCGCGGGCATCCATTTGGAAGTGCCCCAGTCTATGTATGCTGACGGCCCAGTCTCGTGGGAGGGTCCAGTGATGGTTCTGCAAGGCCGCCGTAGCCCCACGAAATTACGCCGGTTCTAGCTCGCCGTCAGCACCCGCAGCTTCTCCATCGCCGCTAGCAGAATCTGGTTCTCATCGTCCGTCCCTGTAGAAATCCGCAGGCAATGCGCCAGCCCGAACGCTCGCAGGGGCCGCACCGCGATTCCCTGCTTCAACAACTCCAGCGTAATGTGCGATACCTGTGACTCCGATTCAAACACCAGGGTCACAAAATTCGCTTCTGACGGAATCACCTCGAACCCCATCTCGCGGAACCGGGAGTGATACAACCTCAGGCCACGCGCATTGAGCTCGAGCGACCGGTGCACGAACTCCTTGTCCGAGAGCGCCGCAATCGCCGCAGTCTGAGCCAGGCTTGAGGGTTCGAACGGCAGCTTCACCTTCAGTAGGTTCCCGATCAGGACTTCATGCGCGAACCCGTACCCAACGCGGATCCCTGCCAACCCGTAAATCTTCGAGAACGTCCGCAGCGTGATGACGTTATCGTAGCGGTAATGCATCGAGTTCGGGTACCGCGGATTGTCCTGCGCGTACTCGAAATACGCCTCGTCGAGAATGATCAGAACGCGTTCTGGCACATGCTTGTAGAACGCGTCAAATTCCTGCTTCGTGAAGATTGTCCCCGTCGGATTATTCGGATTCGCGAGGTAGATAATCTTCGTCTTCTCGTTGATTGCGCTCGCGAGCGCCTCAAGATCGTAGCCCCAGTTCTTGAGCGGCACCGTGCGGTATGTGACGCCGCGCGATTTCGCGACCACCTGGAACCCGATAAACGCGGCCTCGGTCGTGAGCACCTCGTCTTCATCGCACAGAAACGCGCGGATGATATTCGACATGATCGCGTCGGAACCCGAGCCCGCGATCACGTTTTCGACCTTGAGATCGAACTGCTTCGCGAGCACGCTCCGCAGGTCGAGTCCGCCGTTCGGATAGAGATTCAGCCCTTTATCGATTTCCCGCCGCAGCGCCTCGATCGCGAGCGGCGACGAGCCGAGCGGATTCTCATTCGACGCGAGCTTTACGACGCGCTCGACGCCAAATTCGCGCCGGACATCTTCGACACTCTTGCCGGGCTCATACGCGCGCAGCGACTCAATGTATGGAGGAACGAGGGGCATGACTTGGACTCTCTTGCTCCAATGTAACAGCCCGTTTATTCTGCCGAGACGCGGCCGTGAGGTCGCGCTCCATTGTGGCCTGAACCCCGGTCCGTGATCCCCTTCTCCCACAGACACAGGAGGCCACGCTTGTGAATCAGCCCGCCGACAGTCCCAAGTGTCAAAGCTTGAAGAAAATCTTCCGCCGGTAAAGCCACACGCACAACGCGCACTGCAGCGAGATCGCCGCAATCGCATTCAACATCCTACCCGCCGGACCCCAAAGATCCACGGACCACCAAAGGAAAATAAGCGTCGTGCGGCCAACCCAGCCGCCCAAAATCTCGTGGAACAGATAAATGAAAATCGAATTTGCCCCGACCATCATGAACAGCCACGCCCACTGGACCCGCCCGCGCACATCGCAGATCCAATGAAAGAGCGCCAGTGCCCACAGCGTCCAGCCGGTGCTGAAAATCGCGAACGACGCGGTCCAGACTTTCTTATTCAGCGGGATCGCGGCGTCGAGCAGCGTCCCCAGGAGAATGGCGGCGGCGCCGGCGAGCAAGAGAATCCGCAACTTCCGCGACTCATCCTGCCGACTGACAAGTAACTTGCCTGCGATCACGCCGACGATCGTATTTGCCGCGGACGAAAGGCAGTTGATCGTCGCGTAGGACCCGCCCCAATTCTTGCCTAATACCGCCTTGTCAAGAAACCAGCCGATATTCGCGTCCTTCACCCACGGACCCTGGACCCCCGGCGCCACCACGAACTGAAAGATCGCCCAATGGACCGCCAACAAGCCAAGCGCGACCCCCAACTGCATTTGCCACGGCTTCCGAAGCACCAGAAAGGCCACCAGGTACGTGAAGGCGATCTGCGCCAGGACATTGATCAGGTCCAGATTCGGCCGGTTCGCCTGGACGCTCCGCGCCACAAGTCCGCACAGAATCAGCAGCGCGCTCCGCTTCAGCACGTGCGCCAGCGAGGCATTCCACGTCTCGCCTTTCTCCCACCGACGCGCGAACGAAATCGGCATCACCGCGCCGACGATGAACATGAAAAACGGCTGGATGAGATCCCAGAAGTGCATCTCCCAGCCGTGGAAACTCCAGTCGGTATGCGAGAACTGCGTCGCAATGGGCGCAATCCACGCATTGTCCCGGAAGTAGCGCAGCCCGAAGCCTTCCGCGATCATCATCACCATGGTGAATCCGCGGAAGGCATCGAGCCCGAGCAACCGTTTGGGTTCGGCTTCCGTCACTTCTTGAGTATCACCGCCGGCACGTTCTGATCACGCACCAGCTTGTTGAACGTCGTTAGATCGTCCTTCAGTAGCGTGTCGAGCTTGCGCAGTTGCGCGTTCACTTCGCTCGCCAGCCCCTCGTAGACCATATACGACTGCGCTGTCGGAGCGGAATCCGCGCTCTGCACGGTACCCAGCAGCGCCGCGACGCGGTTATTCAGCTTGATCGGAAAGTTTAGCGGATCCTGACTGCTCTGGTTCTTCGTCTGATACAGCTCTTCCTCAATCGCCGTCAGTTTCTTAGCGAATTCCTTCGCGGCGTCGACCACCTTCTTCGATGCCGGATCGTCCTTCAGGCGGTCCACATACTCGCTGACTTGCTTCCGTACGTCGCGGATTTTGACGACGCCCTCGTTCGCCTGCGAAAGCTTATCGCGCAACTGCAGGCTGAGCGCCGATTGCTTCTCCAGATCCTCCTGCGTCGCCTTGACGCGCGGATCCTTCAAGATGGCGAAGCTCTGCGTTTGCGTCTTGCCGTCCACCGTGAGACGCACGGAGTACTGGCCCGGCGGGACCTGCGGACCGCGCGTGCTTCCGGCCCACATGATCAGGTTCGGGAACGTCGTCGCATCCGGATAGCGCAAATCCCAAACGAAGCGATTCATGCCCGCATTCACCGGAACGCGCGCCGGAGCCGCAAACCGCGGACCCTCATCGTCATCATCTGCTGCCGGACCCCGCCGCTGCGGACCAGCGCCTGCCGCGTCCTTGCTCGAGAACTTCTTGACCAGAGCACCCTTGGCATCGAGGAACTCGAGAACCACCTCGCCCTGCGGCTTGGCCTTCAGCGCATAGTACACGACCGTACCGCCAGGAGGATTCGCGCCGACTGCGCCGCCGCCTCTCTGCCCTCCGCCCCCTCGACCGCCACCGCCGCTCCGATACGCTTCCTTCGGCTGAAACAGATGGACGTCCTCGTTCTTGACCGAATCCTTCGTCTGATACAGCAGCGGCAGGTCGTCGAAAATCCAAAACGCGCGGCCTTGCGTGGCTGCGACAAGTTCCTTGTCACGCTTGTGGAACGCCAGGTCCGTGATCGGAACAACCGGCAACTTGAACTGCATGGACTGCCAATTTGCACCGGCGTCCATCGACATATACAAGCCCAATTCCGTGCCCGCGACCAGGAATCCCTTGTGATTCGGATCCTCCCGGATCACGCGCGTAAACGCGTTGTTCGGAATCCCATTTACGATCTTGGTCCAGGTCTTGCCGTAATCCGTCGTTTTATAGAGGAACGGCCGGTAGTCGTCCGCCTTATAGAGGGTCGCCGCGAAATACGCCGTCGCCGGATCGTTCGGCGAGGCCTCGATCGAATTGATCTGGACCCACTCCGGCATGTCTTTCGGAGTCACATTCGTCCAGCTCTTCCCGGCGTCCCGCGAAACATGCACCAGCCCATCGTCGCTGCCGACCCACAGCAGGCCCTTGGTAATCGGCGACTCGTCGATCGTGAAAATCGTCGAATAATACTCGATGCTCGTGTTGTCTTTCGTCAGCGGACCGCCCGATGACCCCTGGCGCGAACGCTCGTTCCGCGTCAGATCGCCCGAAATCAGTTCCCAGCTCTGTCCCTCGTTCGTTGACTTGAACACCGACTGGGCCGCCGTGTAAATCATCGCCGGATCGTGCGGCGAAATCAGCAGCGGGAAGTTCCATTGGAACCTGTACTTCAGGTCGCTGGCCGGATGCCCCATCGGATTGTCCGGCCACGGATTGATGTCGCGCCGCTGCCCGATGCGCTTGTCGTACCGCGTGATCAGGCCGCCATACGAACCGGCATAGACAATATTCGTGTCGCGCGGATCGTACGCGATCCAGCCGCTCTCGCCGCCGCCCACGTCGTACCAGTCTTTCTCTGTTATTCCCCCGCCTGTCCCGCGCGACGGAGTCCTGATCGTAGAATTATCCTGCTGCGCGCCATACACGTTGTACGGAAAATCGTTATCCAGAATCACGCGGTAAAACTGCGCCGTCGGCTGCTGATTCTGCTGGCTCCACGTGTGACCGCCATTGAACGAAACGTTCGTGCCGCCGTCGTTCGAATTAATGATCCGGTTGTTGTCCTTCGGGTCGATCCAGATGCCATGGTTATCGCCGTGCGGCGTCGGAAGCGCCATATACGTGCGCCCCGCATCGTCCGACCGATAAAAGCCCGTGTTCAGCACATACACGCGATTCGGCAAAATCGGATCCGCCAGAATGTGCGTGTAATACCAGGCGCGCTGCCGGAGATTGCGGTCTGAATTGACCTTGGTCCAGTTCTTTCCCGCGTTGTCCGAACGGAACACCCCGCCGTCTTCGGCCTCGACAATCGCCCACACCCGCTCGGGATTTGCCGGCGACACGCTCACTCCAATTCGGCCCTGGACGCCGCGCGGCATTCCCGGCGCGTGTGTCAGATCGGTCCAGTTATCGCCGCCATCGGTAGTCTTCCAGACTCCGCTTCCCGGACCGCCGCTCTCAAGCGAGTAGGCGGTGCGATACACCTCCCAAAACGCTGCGTAGATGACATTCGGATTCGTCGGATCCATCGACAGATCTACAGCACCTGCCTTCGGACCGCGCGTCAGAATCTGCTTCCAAGTCTTTCCGCCATCCATCGACCGGTACACGCCGCGCTCCGCGTTCGGGCCAAACTGATGCCCCAGGGCCGCGACATACACGACATCGGGATTCTTCGGATGAATGCGAATCGCGCCGATGTGCTGCGTCTCCTTGAGGCCGATGTTCTTCCATGTCTTGCCGCCATCCATCGACTTGTACACTCCGTCGCCATGCGACGCGTTGCCGCGAATGCAGGCCTCTCCCATTCCGGCATAGATCACGTTCGGGTCGGACTCGGACACCGCGATGGCGCCGACGGACCCGGTTCCCAGTTGCCCATCGGACATGGGTTCCCAACTCGCGCCGGCGTCCGTTGTTTTCCAGATTCCGCCGCCCGTTGCACCGAAGAAGAAGACATCACGTTGCGCCGTCGACCCGGCCACGGCAAGCGCACGTCCGCCGCGGAACGGCCCGATCTGCCGCCAGTGGAGGTCCTTCAAAAGGTCTTGCGCTGAAAGGAGTGTGAGCGAGAGAAACAGGAGGACGAGAGCGCGTTTCATGATGAAAAATGGTAACACCGTGGACGGTATTGGCGCGTCCTTCGCACTCGTAGGGGTGCGGCATGGCCGCCAGTGGGCGAAAGACTAGACTTTGATCCCGAACGACCAGAGCCCGTACGCGATCGCCTGCTTCACGTAAAGCCAGTATTCCCGCCACGTGCCTTTCGGCTCCGTCGGCCGCGGCGAACCGTACACGATAAAGCCACTCGCCTCCAACAGTTTCTTCACGCGGTAGATGTGATATCCGTCGCTGACCACAATGCAGGTATGCATGTCCATCCGCCGCATGATCTCGGCACCGGCCGCCGTGCTGTGCGCCGTCGACGAGCCTTCCGGCTCTACCAGAATGGCCTCCGACGGAACGCCCCGCCGGCTCAAATACGCCCGGCCGACCTCGCCCTCCGTATAGTCCGGATCGCCGCCCGCCCCGCCAGTGGTCAGAATCCGCGGCGCCATCTGCTTCAAATAAAGGAACAGCGCGTGGTTCAATCGTGCCTCTAGAACCGGCGACGGACGGCCGCGGTACTCCGCCGCGCCGAGCACGATAATCACATCGGCGGGTTTGGCTTCATCGACGGTGGATTGCTGCGCAATCGCCCGCGCCGTCGCGGCCAGCCATAGGCAGCAGACCGCAAACAGAATCAGGCTCACCCACAGGAAGATGGTCCGGTACCTTGCCATCGCCAAAACAATCAGCCTATTGTAGACGAATGGCTGCTCCGAAACGGCTCACCAGCGCGCAGAATCCGTTGGTGTTGCGGGTTCGCAAGGCAGTCCAACGCGGTTCGCTCACCGACGACGGACTCGCCATCGCCGAAAGCGTCCACCTTCTCGAAGAGGCGCTCCGCAGCGGATGCGCCGTCCCGTTCGTCCTCGCATCCGACGCGGCGCTCTCCACTGTCAGCCGCATGGTCGCCGGACTCCACGATACGTCCGTCTTCGGTCTCAGCCCCGAACTCTTCCGCCAGGTCGCCTCCACCGAAAGCTCGCAAGGCGTAGTCGCGCTGGTCAAACCGCCCGCCTGGACCTTGGACCAGGCTCTGCACGGCCGTCATCCGCTCACCGTCGTCCTCGACGGCGTGCAGGACCCCGGCAACGCCGGGACCATCGTTCGCGCCGCGGAAGCCTTCGGCGCTTCGGGCGTCCTGTTCCTCAAGGGCTCGGTCAATCCCTACAATCCGAAATGCCTGCGCGCCGCCGCGGGATCCGCCTTCCGCCTTCCGATGATTTCCGGTCTCGAACCGGAACTGGCGCTAGCCGCGCTCGCGCAGAAGAAAGCGACGCTGTACGCCGCCATGCCGCGCACCGGCATCCTGCTGCCCGACGCCGAGTTCAACATCGCCGCGGCCATCCTGGTCGGAGCGGAAGGCCGCGGCGTCCGCGACGAACTGGCAAGGAAAGCTCTCGATCTCCGAATCCCAACGTCCGGCGTCGAATCCCTCAACGTAGCGGTTGCGACCGCGGTCATCCTCTACGAAGCCAGCCGCCAGCGCACCACCAAGAACCTCAGCACTGAACCGCGACCATAAGCGAGCGGACCTCCCCACTCAGTGAAGACTCGCGAGACGCATTGAGGCGCGACCGTGAGGTCGAGGTCCCTCCGCTCCCACGGCAATAAACGGCGACCGTAAGTAAGCGGAGGTCGGTGAGGGCGGACCCAGGGCCGTCAAACCCCAGCAACCTAATTTCCAACCGGCGTCAGCCGCACCATCTCCAGATTCACCGCGCCCTTCGCATCCGCCGAGATTTTCAACGTCACATCCCCCGCCGGAAGCGCAATCGCCCCCGCGGAATCCGTCCGGAACACTAGGGGATTCGCGGTCTTCGCGAACTTGCCCGTGACGCCGTGCCCCGCCGCCGACACCTCATAGCCTGTCGTGTCCGTGCTCGACCCGTAGCTGACGTCAACTTTGTATTGCCCCGCCGCCGGCACATGGATCGTCCACGTCGGTACATCTTCCTTCCGCGACCAATGCGTAATGTACACGTGACCCAGCAGGTTTTCCTTGCCCGCCCGCTGGCCGAGCTTGGATTCGATCTCCGCTGCTTCCGCGCCGAGTGAATACACGCCCTTCGCGTCCGGCCGGATCGCCGACGGCACCACGTTTGGCGCCCCATCCAGCGTCACCGCTACTACGCTCGCGACCTCATCCGGAGCCTCGGCGGGAAGTGAAATGACAAGATCCTCACCATCCCGGCGCGACGACAAGTTCCTTGACGGATCCGCCAATAGGTGCGCCGAAGTTACCGTGTTCTTCAATCCCGGAAGCCGGAGTTCTCGATTCGCCGGCCACTGGAAAACATGCAGATATACGGTGTTCCCCTTCGCCGTCGCCCGCCCAAAGAACGGCAGGCGCGTAAACGGACTCGCCACCGTCCCGTAGATCGACTCGCCGTTCACGCGCATCCAATCGCCCATCGCATTCAGCCGCGTCACAAATTCCGGCTGGATCGTGCCGTCCGGCTTCGGACCCACATTGAGCAGTAGATTGCCGCCCTTGCTCACGACCTCGATCAGCATGCGGATCAAATCCCGCGTCGTCTTGAACTCCGTTTCGAACTTGTTGTAGCCCCAGCTATCCATGTTGATCGTGACGCACGACTCCCAGAGAATCGGCTTCCCGCTCGGATCTCGCATGCCTGTCGACGGAACAAACTGCTCCGGCGTACCGAAATCCGCCCGATTGCCAGGCTGCCGCTTGTAGATGCGATCGTTGATCAGCGTATTGGGCTGCAAACCGCGGATCATGTCAAATACCTCGTCCGCATGCTGCTCCTGATCCGTATGCTCCCACTCGCCGTCGAACCAAATTGTCGCGATATCTCCGTACTCGGTAAGCAGCTCGCGAAGCTGCGATTTCATGTAGACAATATATTTGTCGATATCGCCGCCCTTCGGCTGGCCCGGCTTCTCCCAGTCGCGCTTTGGGATGTAATCGGGATGATGCCAGTCCATGATGGAGTGGTAAAAGCCGAGCCGCATGTCTTTCTTCCGCGCCGCCTCCGCCAGCATCTTCAACGGATCGCCCTTGTACGGCGTAATCTCCATGTCGTAGTTGCTGACCTTGCTGCGATAGATGCTGAATCCATCGTGGTGCTTCGACGTGATCACGACATATCGCGCGCCCGCGCCTTTAAACAGATCCATCCACGCGTTCGCGTCGAACTTGACTGGGTTGAAGCTGCGCGCGTACTTGTCGTATTCGGCTTGCGGAATCTCAAAGCGGTTCCGCGCCCATTCGTGACGCCCGATCACGGAGTAAACGCCCCAATGGACGAAGATCCCGAACTTCGCCTCGCGGAACCACTTGGTTCGTTCGGCGTCAGGCAAGGGCGGACGGGACGGCTGGGCCAATGCGGCCAACGCAGTTAGGAGGATGGAAATGACAACGCGACGCGGCATGCCAAGATTCTACCGCCCGCGTGCGGTGACAGGACGGATGTCCAGGGATCTGTTGTGATCTTAACGTCGTGCCCGAAGAACCCGACTTACTTCGAATCCAGCAGGAACGTCGGCGCCAACCCGTTCAGCGTCGAAAACCCATTCGAACCCTTCAGCGTCAGCCAGCTCGATGCGCCGTGCACTTTTCCGAGGAACGAGTGCGGATGCACGTCGATCTTCATCTGCCGCCGTTCGAGCGAACCGTAATGCAGCAGCGGAAACTCTTCGCCCTCGACCTCACCGGTCTCCTGCACCACATACGGAGTCCGCATCGCCAATCTAAGAGCCCGTTCCCAACCTGCCTCGTCGTGATCGGCTCCGACAAATACCGGCTGATCGCCCGAATCGTCGTTAGGCTTCAGCACAAAGCGGTCGCGATGCGCCGAAACCGTCTCAATCAGGTCCACGTTGCGCTTGCGGTACTTCACCTTCGTCGGAGCCATAATGCGCGTCCACGGAATGAAATCGGCGATCGCATGGCGTTCCACCGCCGGGAACTTGCCCGTGATCTCTTCATCGGTAAGCAGATCGAAAATGGCCTTCTTTTGTCCGATTTCCGAACGGAAGCTGTTCACCACGCACACCGCGCGGTCCTGATACGCACGCATCAGCGGATGCGTTAGGCTGTAGCGGACCAGAAATTCCTGGACTTTTACCTGCCGGAACACAAGGTCGATCGGCCCATCCGCCGTCCGCAATTCGCCGTTCCTGTACTCGAGTTGCTCGGGAGCGACAACATGCGTCGGATATCCTTCGCGCGTGAAGTACTCCGCCAACAGCGCGAATTCGCTCGCGTCCGCAGTCTGGAACGGTTGACGGAATTCCACGATCGCGATCTGCGGCTTCTTATTCTTGCCGCCGAACGCCTTGTAGGACTTCAGCAGCGCCGACAGCAAATGCTTCGCGCCGCCCAGCTTCGTGAGTTTGTATTTCTTGCGGAATTCCTTCATCGGACCCGCATCCCAATACAGATCACCCAGCGCTTCCGCGACCATCACGCCCGCCGGAGTCTCCTCCGCATACTCCGTGAACCGCATCGTGCCGTTGTTCACGTAGGTGTCGAGCAGCGACGCTACCGGAAACGAGTAGCCTGGGTCGATCGCCGCAAGCATCTTCTCCGCCGGCAACAGTTGAATCCGATTCAACAATGCCGGACTCTCAAGCGCCATCGCCTCCACGCGTTGGATCGCCGCCGTGAGTGACTCGGCCGCCTTCACCAGATTCGCGTACTGCCGGCTCGACAGAAAATGCGGCCGCAGAACCGGCGAAATCGCCCGCGATCCGGCCGTGAGCTTGGACGTGCGAATATTCTCCTGCAGCGCCTCGGCCCACCCGAGATCCCGAAAAGGTTCTGATTCCAGTAGTTTGTGGTAGCGGGCTGTCGCCTCGCCCAATTGCGTCATGTGCTTCTAACAGCTGAGTATCGCACGCGGATTGCATCTTTGTGAAGAGCAATAGCTAGCAACTCGCTGATTTAAAGCAACTTATAGATTCCGATCGGGATTGCTATTTTGCGGCTTCTTCCGACATCTTCTCGAAGAAACGCTTGATCAGCATCTTCGCCGTCGTGTCGATCAGCCTCTGACCCACACTCGCGATGGTCCCGCCGACCTGGACATCGCCCTCATAATTCACGAGTGTCCCGTCGTCTACGGTCGAGAGCTTCAGTAGCCCGTCGCCCTTCATGAAGCCGACTTTGCCTGATCCTTCGACCAGCAAACGGAAACTCGACGAAGGATTCTGATCCGTGATCTTGACTTTGCCGGAGAAGAGGCTCGAAATGCTCGCCAATGCCATCTTCATCTTCATCGCGTACTCGTCTTCGCCCGTCTTGACCATCTCGTCAATGCCCGGCATGCACTTCGACAGGATCTCCGGATCCTGCATCGCCTGATACACGCGCTCCTGCGGTAGCGCGAGCGTATATTCCCCTGCAATCTTCATGACGCTCTAATTTCCAATTTTCAACCGGGCATTTCGAGCCACGACCGTAAGGAGTGGCCATCTAGCACTGAACCGCGACCGTCAGGGAGCGGACCCTAACCTGCAACCTTTAGGCCCGCGACATCGCCGTCCGGATCGCTCGCGCGCAATAGACCTTCGCCATCTGCAACCGGTAGTTCGCCGACGCGTGAATGTCCGTGTTCGCTTCGACGCCATCGGAAGCCAGCGCCGCCGCCTTATCCGCGTCGGCCGCGACCAACGCCTCTTCGGACTTGGTCGCGCGATATGGCGTCGGAGCCACGCCCGTTACGCCAATCCGCGCCATCGTCACCTTGCCGCCCGCGACCGAAACCCGCGCCGCCACGCCCACAATCGCGAACCCGGACGCCGGCTGCACCATCTTTTGATAGCTGGTCCCCGTGCCCTTAGCCTCCACCGGAACAATCACTTCGCGGATCAATTCGCCCGGTTCGAGCGCCGTCGTGAACATGTCGAGGAAGAAATCCGTCGCGCCAACCGTCCGCTCGCCCTTGCTCGACGCCAGTACAAACTTCGCTTCGAGCGCGAGCAGCGCCGCCGGATAATCCGCCGACGGATCCGCATGCGCCACGCTTCCGCCAATCGTCCCCATGTTGCGGACTTGCACGTCGCCAATCCACGATGCGACTTCCGCGAGAAGAGGACACTTGCCGCGCAGCACCGCCGACGATTCGATCTGATGATGCGTCGTGGTCGCGCCGACGTGGATCTCGCCGCCGACCTCTTTGATGTAGTTCAGATCGCCGATCTGCCCGATATCGACCACGCGATCCGGAGCCGCCAGCCGCAGCTTCATCAGCGGAATCAGGCTCATTCCGCCCGCGATTGGCTTCGCCCCGTCGTCGATCTGTTTCAGCGCGTCCGCCAGGCTTGCTGCTTTTGAGTATTCGAATAGTTGGGAAAT
>JBDTTK010000047.1:0-12211 GCA_039930685.1 Bryobacteraceae bacterium
GCCTGGGGATCGTCGCGTTGCCCAGGCAGGAGCCGCATGGTGACGGGGTACTGCTCAGAGCCCTCCTTGAACGTCGAAATTTCATCCTCGCCGGACATCATCAGGCGAACGGCGCCCGAAATGTCGGACACTCGCACGCCCAGGTCGGAGGCAAGCGGGCGGTCGATGACGACATGCAACTCCGGGCTGTTGAGATTCATGTTGGCCTTGACGTCGCTGAGAGACGGCTCCTTGACCATCTCGATGAAGGCGCGGCGGGCGTAGTCGACGAGGACCCGGACGTCGGGTCCGAGGAGCATGCCACGGATCGGCGCATAGGTGTCGCGTCCGCCGAGGATGTTCGGGAAGTTGACGCGGGGCCGGGCCAGTTGCGGATCGAGGACGGTCTGCCGAACGAGGCGGCCCATCTCGAGGATGTCGGCGCGTTCGTCCTGCGGCTTCAGCAGTACGGTAAACGACGCTTGATTGACGCGCTCCTGAAAGCCATTGGAAGTCTGCTGGCTAAGCCCGATGACGCCGGGAATCTTCCGGATGCGCTCGGCGACTTCCAGGGCCAGCTTTTCGGTGGCTGCGAGGGAAGTGCCTTCCGGGAGTTCCACCGACAGCGAGAGTTCATTCTGATCTTCCTGCGGCATCCAGTCGCGGCCGATGTATCGATTGACCACGAAAGTGGATAGGAATACGGCGACGGCGATCGTTACGATAACCCAGCGGTGGCGAAGCGACCAGCCGAGGATTGCCACGTAGGTGCGATCCGTCCAGGTGTTCTCATGGCCGTGGGGTTTGCGGACTTCGCCCGGCTTCAACACCCGCCTCTTCAGCAAGCGCGAACTAAGGGCTGGAGTCAAGGTGAAGGCGACGACCATCGAAACGATGATCGAGATGGCCATGGTCCAACCGAACTGGTTGACATACTTGCGCGCATACCCTGTCATGAAGGCGATGGGCACAAAAATGATGACGAGAGACACAGTGGTTGCAACCACTGCCATCGCAATCTCTTTGGTCGCCTCGATGGCGGCCGTATACGGATCCATGTCCTTCTCGTCGATGTACCGATAGATGTTCTCGAGCACGATGATGGCGTCGTCGATGACGATGCCAACGGCAAGGGTCAGTCCGAGAAGGGTCATCGAATTCAACGTGAAATCGAAGATCCGCATGAGCGAGAATGTCGAGATAATCGACGTCGGGATGGCGATGGAACTGATGAACACCATGCGCCAGTTGCGGATGAACAGCCAAACAATGATCGACGCAAGGAGGCTTCCGAGCACCAGGTGCTCCTCAAGCGCCTTGACGGAACTACGGATATAGGTGGCTTGTTCCTTGATGACGTCGATCTGGATGCCCGCGGGGATGCTCTGGCGCAATGTTTCGAGCTTGGCCTGAACGCTTTCGACGACTTTGACCGTGTTCTGGCCGATCTGGCGGCGGACGTCGAGGGTCACGGACGGACGTCCCTGATAGTAGGAGAAGGTCCGGCGCTCCGCCATGGCGTCCTCGGCGTAGCCGACGTCGCGAAGGCGGACCGGAGCGCCGCGTACATTCTTGATGATGATGTCGCTGAACTCGTTCACCGTGGCGACGCGGCCGAGGGTGCGAACGCCGACTTCGCTGGGTCCGCGGACGATGCGTCCGCCGGGCGATTCGATGTTCTCCGATATCAGGGCCTGGCGGACATCCTGCGCGGTTAGGCTATAGGCGCTTAGCTTGTTCAGATCGAGCATCAGGTTGACCTGACGCTTTCGGCCGCCGGCCATATCCACGCCGCCGACGCCATCCACCGTTTCGATCGCGCGACGGATCTGCTTGTCCGCGATTTCGGTCAACTCGCGGACGGAGCGCTGTCCGCTGACGGCAAGAGTAATGACCGGATCGCTGTCGGGGTCGGCTTTCTGAACTACCGGCGGCAGCACGTTGGGAGGCAGGTTGCGCACCGCGCCGCTGACCTTCTCGCGGACGTCCTCGGTCGCTTCGCTGATATCGCGTTCGAGAACGAAGGTGACCTGGATGTTCGCGGCGCCTTCGAAGACGTAGGCTTTGAGCTCGTCGATTCCCGAGATGGAGGCGATGGCCTCCTCGAGCGGCAGCACCACTTGCGAGACCATCTCCTCGGGACTCGATCCGGGCATCTGCACCTTGACGTAAGCGGTGGCCGCGTCGCTCTTGGGGAAGAGGTCCACGCCGAGCTGCAGGAAGCTGAACCAGCCCATCACCACGAGGAACATGATGAGCATCGCCGCGAAGACGGGCCGTTTTACGCAAATCTCTGGTAGTCGCACGGGTAAACAGCCATTGTAACTCCGCCTACCGGCTTTCCGCGCTGATTTACCCCGCGAAGACGCACAGGCATCGAGCCGGAATAAATGCAGGCCTGAATCGGATCTTCTGGCTTTGCCAGATCTATTCCTACAGGGGGTTTGCTTGCAGCGAACGTACACACGATGTTCGGCGGTCTACTGGATGGCGATGGGGCTATTGGCGGCTTTGCCCGCGGCCGGCGCCACGCCGCCGAACGTCGGCGAGAAGGCGACGGACTTCACGCTCCAGTCAGTGCAGGGCAGGCAGGTCAAGCTTTCGGAGTTGTCGGCCAAGTCGCCAGTGGCACTGGTGGTGTTGCGAGGCTTTCCAGGCTATCAATGCCCGTTCTGTCAGCGACAAGTGCAGGATTTTGTGCAGAACGCGAGCGCGTTCGCAGCGGCCGGCGTCCGCGTGGTATTTGTCTATCCGGGGCCGCCTGACAAGCTCGGTCCGAGAGCGGAAGAATTTCTGGCGGGCAAAGACTTTCCGGATACGTTCGACATGCTACTCGATCCCGGCTATGCAATGACAAATCTGTATGGACTCCGGTGGGATGCGCCGCAGGAGACGTCTTATCCATCCACGTTTCTGCTCGATTACGAGGGCAAAGTTTTCTATTCGCAGGTGGCGAAACTGCACGGCGGGCGCACGAGCGCTACGGCAATTCTGGGCTACTTCAAGTCCGTGCGTCCGTCCGGCCGACGGTAGGGACCGCGCCGGAACCGGCCGAGGCGGCGAACTTCTTGCGTTTCGTGTACGCCGCGACTTTGGAGCGATTTCCGCACGCATTCATGCTGCACCAGCGGCGCGTGCCCTTTTTGCTGGTATCGAAGAAGTGCAGGATGCAATTTTCGCACTTGCGCAGGCGTTGCAGGTCGGGTGCGGTCAGCAGGGCAGCGACGCTGTCCGCAATCGGCGCAAACAGGTCCAGCGGAGTTCTAGGGACGAATCGCTTGCTGCGAATCATGCCGGCCTCACTGGGCATCAACTGATCGATATAGGGATGCGCCGCGAGTTGCAGATTGATCTCAGCCAGGAACGGGTGGCTTGGTTCGATCTGGTGTTCCAGGGCGAGAACCATGTCTCGCAGGCGCTCGCGGAATTCCCGGAGTTCATCGAGCATGTTGTCACAGGCAGGATCCGCGGTCCATTTTGGCTCGATCCGTTTGGCATCGGCGGCAGAAATTAATTCGGCAGCGACGAGCCAGCGCACCAGTGATGCACAGTCCGGCAGGAGTTCCTTAGGGCCGCCGTCGAGGACAGGCACCGTATTGAGGAAATCCAGCGCCAGCTGGTTTCCCACGAAAAGAAATCCGTCCCGCCAATCCTTGTTCATAGTTGCTTGATCCATGCCGGCCGCATGTTCTATCCAGAAAATGCCATCTTTCTTCCAAGTTATCACACCTTTGTAGAATCATTTGAACGGTTAGTTCATCTTTGAGAATGTGCAAGGAGCACAGATCATGAACACGCAAATCAGAACATTAGCTTTGGCCACATTGGTGGCCGCATTATGGCAGCCCGCTCCGTTGAAGGCAGACGGCAGCGAGACGGCAATCCGCTATCGGAATCAGAAAGTGGAAGGCGTAAACATCTTTTATCGCGAGGCTGGATCCGCTGCGCGTCCGACCGTGGTGCTGCTGCACGGGTTTCCATCCTCGTCACATATGTATCGGGACCTGATTCCGAAGCTAGCGGGCCAGTATCACGTGATCGCGGCGGATATGCCGGGCTTCGGATACAGCGATCAACCGTCGCCGGACAAGTTCGCGTACACGTTCGAGCATTTGACGGAAGTGATGGATCAATTCCTCGACGCGATTGGCGTTGAGAAATACAGCATCTACGTGATGGATTATGGCGCGCCGGTGGGTTTCCGGCTGTTCGTTAAGAACCCGGAGAAGATTCAGGCCATCGTGTCGCAGAACGGCAACGCGTACGAGGAAGGGCTGAGTCCTTTCTGGGCGGAGTATTTGAAACCGTACTGGAAGGAGCGCAGTGCGGAGACGGAAAAGAAGATCCGCGGGCTGATCTCGGTCGAGTCGACGAAGTTCCAGTACACGCAGGGGTTCCGGAATCCGGAGCGGGTGAATCCCGACAGCTACATGTTCGATCAGGCGACGCTCGACCGTCCGGGCAACGCGGAGATTCAATTGGCGCTGTTCTACGACTACCGGAACAACGTCGCGCAGTACCCGCAGTGGCATGAAACACTACGCCGGGTACAGCCTCCGGTGTTGGCGGTATGGGGCAAGAACGATCCGATCTTCAGCGCACCGGGCGCGGAGGCCTTCCGCCGCGACGTGCCCAAGGCGGAGATTCGCTTCGTGGACACGGGGCACTTTGCGCTCGAGGAAGATGTCGATACGATTGCGCGCTACATGCTGGCGTTCCTCGCGAAGGCAATCCGTTGAGCTGAGACAAGAGGTGGGCGGTTCAGACTTTTTTCAGGTTGCTTTGTTCTACTAGGGAAATGCTGAACCTCCCACGAGGATCCTTCTACTTGCGGTCGATCGCCGAAAGTACGAGGTTTCTCGCGGAATGAAGTTAGACCGATTAGTAATAGGCGTCGCGTTCGCGGCTCGAGCACTAGCCCAGGATCCGGGCCAGTCGCTCACGCTCGAGGAGTGCGTCCGGAAGGCGCTGGCGGTTCCGTCGGCTGTGACGGTGGCGCGGCTGGACCGGGAGATTGCCGATAAAGACCACGCGATTGCGCGAGCGGGGTATCTGCCGCAAGCATCCGCGAGTTTCGGGGCGATCTACTCCAGCCCGTCGCAGCTAGATTCGCAAAACGCCGCTTTGATTCCGGCGAATGCGGTCCGCGAATACATCGGGCTGGGGAAGATCTTTCAGGAGATCGACACGTCGGGGCGGATTCGCGCGGAAGTGGCAAGGGCGCGGGCGAATCAGCAGGCGGCGCAGGCGAGTGCGGGCATCGCGGAACGCGATCTGAAGCGGGCTGTGAGTCTCGCCTATTACCGGCTGCTGCTGGCGCGCCGCATCGTGACGGCGGTCCACTCATCGCTCGATGAGAGCCAGGCGTTCGAGAAAAGGGTCAAGCAGTTGGAACAAGGCGGAGAGGCCGCGCGCGCGGATGTAGTCAAGGCGTCCACGCAGGTCTCGATTCTGCGGCAGACGCTGTCGTCCGCGCAACTGGCGGCGATGCTTGCGAATCAGGATCTGGCCGCGTACTGGACGCCGGACGTCGACCCCCTGTTGAACATCCAAGACATCTTCGATCAGCCGGCGGCCGAAGCGACGCTGGCCGCGTCCACGGAGATGTCGCCTTACTTGAAGCGCTTCGAGTTCCGCTTGTTCGACGCGCAGCGGTCGGGGTTTCAGGCGGACGCAAGGCGCGCGAAATCGCAACTTCTTCCGCAGCTTTCCTGGAACTTCAATTATGGCCTCGACTCGTACAGGGTCGACTGGAGGCATCGCGGGTATGAGGCGATGGCAACGCTTAACATCACGCTTTTCGACTGGTTCCGCACGTTGAATACGGCGCGCCAGTCCACGGCGCGGGCACAGCAGGTAAGCGAATCCAAGTCGATCGCCGAGCGGCGATACTCGCAGGAATACCGAGCGGCACTTGCACGGGTCGCGCTGTTCCGGGAACAGATCGCGCAGGGCAAAGAGCAAGTAGCGCTGGCTGAAGAGGACTTCAAGCTCAGCCGCATCCGGTACGAAGGCGGGGAGGGTCCGGCGCTCGATGTAGTAGTCGCGCAGGCCCAACTCGTGCAGGCGCGGTCAAGCTACTACACAACAGTTTCAAATTACTTGGGCGCCAAGCTGGATCTGGAGGTCGCGGAGGGACGATGATTCGACGAAGCGCAATGGTTGGAGGGGCCGCCGTCGTTGTCCTAGCGCTGGTTGCAGCGGGATGCGGAACGAAGCCGGAGGAAGCAGCGAAGCCGCTGGTCGCCGTGAAGGTGGCGAAGGCCGAGGAGAGCGACCAGGAATTGACGGTGCAGGCTCCGGCGACGATCTTTCCGCGAGAGCAAGCGAGCGTGGCGTCGAGAATTACGGCGCCGATCCTCGAACTCGGGGCAAAGAAAGGCGACCGGGTGAGCCGGGGGCAGATGCTGGCGCGCCTGGACAGCCGGGACCTGACCGCGCAGCGGAAAGAGATTGCGGCCATGGTGAAGGACGCGGAGGCTTCGCTCGAGAAGATGCGGTCCGGCACGGTGCCGACCGATATCGAACGCGCCAAGGGTCAGGTGGCGACGACGCAGGCCGCGCTCAACCAGGCGGAGAAGATTTATGACAGGCGGAAGCAGCTGTTCGACCAAGGCGCGATTCCGAATCGCGATCTGCTCGTCAGCCAGACGGAAGTCGCGACGGCGCGAGTAAATTACGAAGTGGCGCAGAAGACGCTCTCGCTGCTCGAAAAGCAGTCCGCAGGGCAGGACATCGCGATTTCGCAGAGCCGGCTGGACCAGGCTCGCGGGAGGCTTGCGGTTATCGATACGCAGATCGCATTTTCCGAGCTGAGAAGTCCGTTTGCGGGAACCGTCACGGAGCAACTCGTATTTCCAGGGGATATGGCGCAGCCGTCGACGCCCATGTTCACGATCGCGGATCTGGATGTGGCGATCGCCAGAGCGCAGGTTCCAGAGTCCGAGGCGTCGGGCGTGCACCGCGGAGAGGCCTGCAAGTTTACGCCCTCCGACCGGGAAGGCGTCCCCTTCGCGGGCAAGATTACCGTGGTGAATCAGGCGGTGGATGCGGCGCGCAGGACGGTGGAGGTCTGGTGCGAGATTCCGAATCCAAAGGGCGAGCTTCGATCGCAGGTTTTCGGCTCGGTCGAAATCGTCGTCGGGCAGATCGCCAAGGCGGTGACCGTTCCGGTGTCCGCGGTGCAATTCGAGGACGGCACGCGAAACGGGTTCGTGATGGTGGCGGGCGCCGATAAGAAGGCGCACAAGAAGCCAGTGGAAGCGGGCGCGACGGTGGGCGGCAAGGTCATTATCCTGAAGGGCCTCGAGCCCGGCGCTTCCGTGATCGTCGAAGGAGCCTACGGTCTGGCGGACGAAACCGCAATCACGACGGCGGAGGAAGCGAAGAAATGACGTCGGCGATCGCCGGATTTGTCGAGGATCACGGCCGCGCGATCCTGCTGGTGGTCCTGAGCTTCGCGATCGCCGGGTCGGTCTTCTTGTTTCAGCTTCCGGTCTCAATATTTCCGCAGACGGACTTTCCGCGCGTCGTCGTGTTAGTGGACAACGGCATCACGCCGGTCGACGTGCAGATGCTGACCGTGACGCGGCCTCTCGAGGAGGCGGTCCGAATTGTACCCGGCGTGAACCTGATCAAGTCCACGACGGCGCGCGGGTCGACCGAGATCAGCATCTTCTTCCGCTGGGATGTCGACATCCGCGACGCACAGCATTTGGTGCAGGGGCGAATTGCGCAGATTACGCCGACGCTTCCTCCGAATTCGCGTTTCTACACCAACCGGCTGACGTTCTCGGTTTTCCCGATGCTTGGTTTTAGTCTTACGTCGCCGACACGGAGCCAATCCGATCTATGGGACTTGGCGTACTACAAACTTGCGCCGAGGATGTACAACATTCCGGGAGTCGCTGAGACGCGAATTGTCGGCGGGCGGCAGCCGGAATTCCACATTCTGGTAGACCCGGCCAAGCTCAACAGCTTTGGGCTGCAATTGACGAAGGTTGTGGACGCAGTGCGGTCGGCGAATCTCATCGCCAGTGCCGGAATGCTGCAGGAGAACTATCACCTGTATTTGACGACGGTCACCGGTCTGCTTAAAAACAAGGAACAGATCGAGGATCTGGTCGTCGACGTCGTCAAGGGGACGCCGGTTCTCGTGAAGAACATCGCGAACGTGGAAGCCGGCGAGAAGCCGGTCTACAACGTGGTGACGGCGGATGGCCGGCGGGCGGTGCTCATCAACGTCCTGCAGCAACCGGACGGGAACGCAGTGACTATCGCCGATGCGGTGAATGCGGAGCTGAAGCAGATCCGCAAGGATCTGCCGCCGGATATCCAGGTCGGAGTGTTCTACGACCAGTCGCTGCTGGTGCGCGATTCGATCGGCGGTGTCGTCGAGAGCATGCTGATCGGATTGGCGCTTTCGATCGCGGTGCTCGTGGGCTTTTTGAAGAGCTGGCGGACGACGTTGGTTGCCTCGCTCGTGATTCCGGTCGCCGTGTTGATTTCGATCGTCTGCATGAGGCTCTTCAACATGAGCTTCAACCTGATGACGCTTGGCGGACTTGCCGCGTGCATCGGCATCGTCATTGACGACGCGATTGTGATGGTCGAAAACATCATCGTCCACCTGTCGATGGGCCAGGCGCCGAACGAGGCGGCTCGCAGCGCAATCGTGGAACTGACTCCGGCGCTTATCGGATCGACACTTACGCCGATCATGGTGTTCGCGCCACTGGTGTTCTTAGGCGGTATCACGGCAGTATTCTTTAGGGCGCTGGCGATGACGATGGTGACCGCGCTGCTGGCGTCGCTCTTCCTTGCCATCTTCCTGACGCCGGTGCTTGCGTCCTGGTTCCTGAAGCCGCGCGAGGGCCCTTCGCTGACCGACATCGGAGAAGCGGAGCAGGCGGGCGAGGGCAGAATCCTGCGGTGGCTGACGGGAAAATACGAAGGCACACTTGGCTGGTCGCTGGGGCATCCGCGTACGATTCTGCTGGGTGCGGTGGGGGTCCTCCTTGGCGCGGTCCTGATTTACTACCAATTGGGCAGTGGCTTTCTGCCGGAGATGGATGAGGGCGCGTTCGTGCTCGATTACCGGACTCCGCCGGGGACGTCGCTCGAAGAGACGGACCGCGTGCTGCGGCACGTCGAGCAATATTTGAAGGAGACCCCTGAAATCGAAAGCTACTCGCGCCGCACGGGCGCGCGGCTGGCCCTGGCTATTGCGGAACCGAACACCGGCGATTTTCTAATCCGGCTCAAGAAGGATCGCGACCGGGCGCTCGAGGATGTCACGAGCGAATTACGGCGCAAGATTACGACGAGCGAGCCCGGCATCGAAGTCGAGTTCCCGCACATTCTCGAAGATCTGGTCGGCGATCTGGCGTGGTCGCCGCAGCCCATCGAGATCAAGATCCACAACGACAGCGACGTCGCGTACAAGGCAGCGGCCGCGATGATCAACGACTGGCTTCCCAAAGTGAAGGGTGTGGTCGATATCGAGAATCGGACGATTCCGATCGGGCCGTCGCTGAATTTCCGTGTAGACCCGGAGAAGGCGTTGCGGGCGGGCTTCCGGGTTCAGGATGTGGCGGATCTCGAGGCGGCGATCGTCGATGGAACCTTAGCGTCAAACATGATTTTGGGCGAGCGTCTGGTTGGAATCCGAGTTCGCTATCCGGTCGATGCGAGGTCGTCGATTGACAAGCTCAAGGGCCTTCTACTTACGTCGCCGACCGGGCAGACGGTGCCGCTTTCCAGCATTGCGAAGGTGGAAGTAGATGCGGAAACCTACGAAATCACACGCGAGAATCTGCGCAATATCGCCTCTGTGACGGCGCGCCTTGAGGGCCGCGATCTCGGGTCCGCCATCGACGAGATCCGGCGGCGTCTGCCTGCCGAAGTAAAGCTGCCGCCGGGGACAGAGATTGAGTATGGCGGTTTGTACCAAATCCAGCAGGAATCCTTCTACGGCCTGACGCAGGTGATGCTGGGCTCGATCCTATTGATCTTCATCATTCTGGTGTTCGAGTTTCGTTCGTTCTCACATCCGATTGCGATTCTGGTGGCGACTATTCTGTGCAGCTTCGGGTCGTTGCTCGCGTTGTACATTACACACACGACGCTGAACATTTCGTCGTTCATGGGCGCGATCATGGTCGTCGGCATCGTGCACAAGAACGGCATCCTGATGCTCGACGCGGAGCAGGAATTCTCCGCGCGAGGATTCGGACTGCAGGATGCGATCTATCAAGCGGGGCGGCGGCGCTTGCGGCCGATTCTGATGACGGCGCTCGCGGCGATTTTCGGAATGCTGCCGCTGGCGATTGGCGTCGGGTCCGGCGCGCAGATGCTGCGCCCGTTGGCGATCGCCGTAATGGGCGGGGTTTCCATTTCGCTGCTGCTCTCGCTGGTGGTGACTCCGGTGTTGTTCTTCGTGCTGCGACGACAGGGAATCTGAGGGCTGCTGCGGGCGAAACGGTTTTGCCCGTCGAATTCTTACGGAGCTTGCCTGTCGAGGTGCGACACGTCGAGACGTGCATATTTGAAGTTTGCCGTGGGCCGTTCGGCGCGTTCTGCGGTCCGAATGCCAACGTACACTTGCGCTCGAACGCCGTTTTGGCTTAAAGGTGGAACGAGGGGTGCTGTCGCATGAACGAGAAAGCAGTCAGTGATTTCAGATCCACCTTACGAGGTGAACTCATCAGCCGCGCGGACTCCGGTTACGAGTCGGCACGGCAAGTTTACAACGGCATGATCGATCGGAAACCGTTGCTGATCGCCCGCTGCAACGATGTAGCGGATGTGATGACGGCGATCCGCTTCGGTCACGAGAACAAGCTGAAGGTGGCAATACGGAGCGGCGGACACAATGCTGCCGGACTCGGTATTTGCGACGACGGGCTGGTGATCGATCTTTCTCCAATGCGGTATACGAGGGTTGATCCCGAGGCACGGACGGTCCGGGTCGGGGGCGGATGTACGTGGGCCGACGTCGACCACGCTACGCATGCGTTTGGCTTGGCGGTACCCACCGGAATCATCTCGACGACCGGCGTCGGCGGCCTAACGCTCGGTGGCGGCATCGGCCATCTCACGCGAAAATACGGCCTTACAATCGACAATCTGTTGAGCGCGGATGTCGTGCTGGCGGACGGCCGCTTCGTGACCGCGTCCGCTTCGCAGAACGAAGACATGTTCTGGGCGATCCGGGGAGGCGGCGGGAACTTCGGCGTCGTGACTTCATTTGAGTTTCGCGCTCATCCGGTCGACATGGTTTACGCCGGGCCGATGATTTGGGACGTTGAGATGGCGCCCAAGATCCTGAAGTGGTACCGCGAATTCATTAAGGCCGCGCCGGAGGACGTCGGTGGCTTCTTCCTGTTTATGGTCGTGCCTCCCGGTCCGCCGTTTCCGGAGCATCTGCATTTGAAGAAGATGTGCGGGATCGTGTGGTGCTGCACCGGGCCGCACGACCAGGCTGAGAAGGCGCTTCAGGCTGTCCGCAAGGAGTTCCCGCCGGCGCTCGATCTGGTGGGTCCGATCCCGCACCCGGCGCTGCAAGGCATGTTCGATCCGATCTTCCCTCCGGGCCTGCAATGGTATTGGCGGGCGGATTTCGTCAACGAACTCAGCGACGAAGCGATCGAACTCCATGTGAAGCACGGGAGCCAGATGCCGACGATGCATTCATCGATGCACATGTATCCGATCAATGGGGCAGTCCACAAGGTCGGCAGCAGCGAGACGGCATGGTGCTACCGCAATTCACAATGGGCGTCCGTGATGGTCGGAGTGGATCCGGATCCGGCGAAGCGTGACCTGATTACGAAGTGGTCGAAGGAATACTGGGCGGCGCTCCATCCTTATTCGGCGGGCGGCGCCTACGTCAACTTCATGATGGAAGAGGGTGACGACCGCATCCGCGCGACTTACGGCGAGAACTACGACCGTCTGGCTGCGATCAAGGCGAAGTACGATCCGGAGAACTTCTTCCGGGTGAACCAGAATATCCAGCCCAGCGCAGTCCATGGCGCGCATTCCTGAGAGGAGCAGCACCAGCTCTGCCGATTGATGAAGAGTGGCCAGGCGGGGCGAATGTGTTAGCCTGAAGGGGATTCGCGTCCGCTTCGGCCCAAGTAATCGGCGGGTAGCGAATCTTTAAGTTGTTGAAAACGGGGCGTAGCGCAGCCTGGTAGCGCACCTGCCTTGGGCGCAGGGGGTCGGGCGT
>JBDTTK010000048.1:0-12080 GCA_039930685.1 Bryobacteraceae bacterium
GCGCCCGGAGATGCTCCTGCCGCGCAGTGGCGAGCGCGCTGAAAGTGGCGGTGATGCGTTCGAAATCTTTTAGGCGCTGGTTGACAGCGCGGGCAAGTTCGTCACGGTGAGCGGCTGAAGAAGCATAGGAACTGAGCTTCTCGAATTCCGCGAGCGCCTCGTCGCGAGTCGCAAGTGCCGACTCACGTATCTGGACCCGCCGGCCGACTTCGTCTTCGATCTCTTTCCCTCGCCTTGCCGACTCCTGGAGCTCCCGGAGTCGCTCCTCCCGTTCTTTCAGTTTGAGCTGTGCTTGGACCAGAGGCGCGTCCGCAGCCTTCTTGAATCCACCGCCCGGCGCGAATGCTTTACCGACGCTTGCCTTGAGCCTGTCCAGCAAACGTGTGACGACCGGATCTTGCCCCAACGCGTCAAGGGCCTGAGTGATCAAAGCGCGCCCGGTCTTATTCTGGTCTTCGTCCAGGCTGGCCTCAAAGATCGCGCTGACCTCGCCCTGCTTACCAAGAAGCGTCGTGGTGAGAAACGTCTCCGAACGTCTTTTTGCTCCAAGCCCTCCTGGCGCAGCCAGACCCCAGCTCAGCAATTCGCGCAGTTTACCTTCCACATTCTTGCCTTGGGCATTCATGTGGTAGCGTTCACCACCGTCGGTCGACTTTTGGAGGTACGCTTTCGCCTTACTTCCCTCGCCAAACACTTTTTCCACCTGCCAGATTGCATCCTGACACTCAAAGGTCACGAGAACCCTTGGAAATTGTCCAGGTGTTGCACCCCAGGTCGCAAAGGATCGAGCTTCCGCCGACCCGGGTGCCGTTAACAGAGCCGCGCGAATGGCCTCTGTGAGCGTCGACTTGCCGCGATCGTTCGGCCCATGGACCACATTTAGACCGGGCCCGAAGACGAGCTGGGCAGATTGAATGGTACGAAAATGTTCAATTTCGAGCGAACGAAGTCTCATTCATCGCACCTCGCTGAAAAGACGATGAAGGATAACGAGAGCGCGACGGGACTTTTCGCACGAAGTCGAGCGTTCTTTCAAGCCGGTCGCCACCTCGCGAATGGTGTCCGGCGCACCGTCGAAGTCCGACTCTGTCAAGCTGGCTTCAATTTTGAGTTTCGTGCGATCTTCGACGACCGCGGCGGCACGGCCGTGGGATGCCAACGTGCCCACAAGCGATTTGACGATCGCTTCAATTTCATCATGCTCAGCGATCGACACGGCCATGTCCAGATGCAGCCGCAGGATGGAGGAGGAAAGATCCTCTGCCGCCAGATTTCGCAATGCGACGATGCTCTGTACGGTGGCATCGCGCCATTTCCATCGGGCAACGGGTTCTTTTCTGATCTTTGGCGCGACCCCACGTCGCCGAAAACTCACGATCGCTACGTAGCCCGCCTCGTGTTCCTTGAAGTTTGTCGGTTCTGGAGTTCCGGGGTATACGATGGGGGCAACTGCGTTTTCGGGAATGATTCTGAACCCGTGAGTATCCCCGATTGCAAGATAATCCAGTCCGCGTTGAGCCGTCGCGTCCCTTGCAATCGGAAAGTTCGTCTGACAATCGGGAAGATCAAACGTAGAGCCGTGAGCCAAGCCGATGCGGATGCGCTCGTCACCTGGAGCACGCGCCGGCAGACCGAGCGCGGGATCATCGGCGCCCGCAGTAGAGCGGCATGGCTTGGCGTAGACAACGGCGTCCGGTCCCAGTTCGAACTCAAAATCGTCGCGGTCGACGACATTCACCCAGGGCGGCAGAGCTTGGCGAAACGCGTGACCTCGCTGGTAAACCGAGTCGCGCGTCAGTGGATCGTGGTTGCCTGGCAATAGGATGACAGGGCAATTCCAGTCTGTCTTTCGAGCGAACGCCGAAGCCAGCCCCCGCCACCAATCCTCCTCGGGTTGGGCGGAGTCGAAAATGTCTCCCGCGCAAAGGACTGCGTCCACACTGTATTGCTGAGCCAACCCTAGAATCGTGTCGACCGCGCCTAAACGCGCGCGAGAGAGTTTCCGGGCCGTGTCCGCGTCCAGTTGGCGGGAAGTGTGCCCGAGGTGCCAGTCGGCGGTGTGAAGGACGGTCAGCACGTTATGATGCCGCTCCACCGATCTCGAATTCGACTTCGAGAATTCGATGGACCTCCGGCTTTCGGAAGCGGCGTTCGTGGAGGCGATTGCGCCACAGTTGGTAATCGGGGTCGTCTCCTCTTTCGAGCGTCGCGATCCGGTCGCCGAGGTGCTGGATCTGCCGCCTAAACGTATGGATCGCGTGGTCTTCTTTGGTTCGTGCCGCAGTTGTCAGAGCCCGTTCACGCCGCCGCTCCGAGTCGTCAATCCGCTCCTTGATCGCAGCCTGCTTGCGGCGAAGCAGCATTGCTTGATCGTCCACGTACCGATCGAGCTGCCATAGCATGCGATCAAAACGATCACGATCGCTGGCGGCGATCGCCGCTTGGTTCTCCAGAATTGCTTCTAACACTGCGTCTTCAAGAGCTTCGGGAGTCGCGTAGCCGGAGTGCACTTCCTGGTCGGATGCCGCCATTGCTAATAACGCGTCCACGGCATCGCTTTCCATCGGGTCGACGGAGTCTTCGAGGAGTGCGGTCGCTACGAGCTGATCCACCGCTTCGATGCCACGGTGAGCGATCTTGGTGACGACCAGATGACCACGACGACCCCGCAGATGCGCTAGCGAATCTGGAAGAGAACCATCGGCGCGGAGGAACCGAACTTTGAATGGCTCGGCAGAGGCCAGTCGAGCCTCGTCTATCGCGGCACGGACCAAGGGATGTGCCGTGTGAAGCACGTCGCCATCGCGCAGGTCCTTGGTATCTCCGATGACGACTTGTCCGCCGTTCCGGTAGTCCGACGGGAGCTGCTGTCCCGGCTGGATGGTCAGGATGACGCGCCCCGGCAATTCGGAGCGGTCGAACCTGACTCCGATGGCGGTTAGAAAACCGTCAACGATGCGCTCGAGATCCGCGTCCAGGCCGGCGAGTTCCGCCGGCAATTCATGTTCGTATTTACGGAAGACGGCGCGGAGCGTGTCATCCAGACGTTCCTCGACCAACTCCGCTGCTCGCGATTGTTCCGCATCAAATTCTTCGCGTTTTGCCTCGATTTCCATCCGCAAGGCTTCCAACTCATGCGTAATGTCCTCTAGGGAGCGAGCTTGGTCGTAAATGCGTCGGAGCTGCGCTTCGAAGTCCACGCCGATTCCAGATACGAGGGATTGCGGGAAATTATTCTCCGGCACGTGCAGTACTACGTCCGAGCTATCAAGCACTTTCCCGAACAGGTCGAGCTTTTGACTCAAAATATCGAACGTAAGGCGTTGGGCCTCGTTCTCGCGCGCCAAGAAGCTGATTACGGTCACGCCCCGGCGCTGCCCGTACCGGTGGATGCGACCAATCCTTTGTTCAATTCGCTGAGGATTCCACGGTAAATCGTAGTTGATGAGAGTGTCGCAAAACTGCAGATTCAGTCCCTTTGCGCCCGCTTCAGTGGAGATGAAGACCTTCGAACGCTCGCGAAATTCATAAACAAGTGCCAGCCTTAATGCCACTTCGCGGCTGGGTCGATTTCCGGCAGGTAACGTCGAACTTACTTCTCTCTCCCAGAATCCCAGCGCGGTACGAGCCTCTGTCGTTTCGTTGTCTCCACGAAATAAAGTGACGTCTTCGGGGCGATAGCCGTTTTCGAGGAGAAGATCGCGGAGGTAGCTCTGCGTCGTCAGGGACTCTGTAAAAACGATGGATCGACCTGTACCTTGGTCCAGGGAGGCTCGTTCACGTACCACCCGGAGTGCATCCAGGAGACAGCGGGCCTTACTGTCATGCGGGAGCGCCGAGCTTCGTTTGGAAAACTGTTCGACTTGTTCGAGTTCGGCCCGAATGCGTTCGACGGCCGGCGAAGACTCGGGTTCGACCGCAGCGGGCGCTTCGAGTTCCGACGCATCCTCCTCGAGGTCGCGCGCGAACTCTTCGGCAAGCGAGGAACCGTTTGACTCCGCCTTTTCTACCCGCGTCAAGCTTACGCGAAGACGGTCGGCCACTCTGTCCAAACTCGCAGTAAGGGCCGGAAGGGAAGACGCCATCCGCCGGTGGAACGCGATGAGCAGCAGGCGCTGGCTTCCTCGGAACGCACACAGGTCCGGCCTCATCAGCCAGGAAGTGACGTCGTTGTAAAGCGACTTCTCCTCAGGGCTCATTGAATATTCGATGAGGCGCGTTTGCCGCTCGACAAACGGGACTTCAAGGAATTCCTGCGCCTGACGCCGAAGCGTGCGCTGCATCACGACGGCGAGGCGTCGTCGTAACTCGCGTGCCTGCTCCGGCAGCACGGTGCGATCTGATCCCTCGCAAAATAGCTCGCGGAACGTTGGAAGCTTGCCGAGAAGCGTGCCGGTCGGCTCAACATACTGAACCAACCCCCATAACTCGGCCAGCGAGTTCTGAATTGGCGTGGCGGTGAGAAGAACCACGGGAGTTCCGCCGCGCTTGACCAGTTCCCGGACCCGGCCGGCCGTCACGGCCTCGCGCGAGTCGTCGTTATACGCGCCTTCCTTGTCGAATCGTTTGTAGACGCTGGCGAAGATTTCGTGCGCTTCGTCGACCACAATCAGTTCAAATGGGTCGACCGTCTTGAGGATCGAGGCCCCTTTTGTCCCTCCGGCGAGTTCGCGGTGAACCAGGAAGACCCCAGAGCCCTCAAAGGAATCGGGATCGAGCTTTCCTTCGCGGGTCTCGATTCCGAAAAGGCTGTAAAGCTCCGTTTGCCACTGCCCGAGGAGCGACTTTGGCACCACCAGCAGCACTCGCCGTGTGCCTTCGGCTAGCAACTGGGCGATGACAAGGCCGGCTTCGATCGTTTTCCCGAGCCCGACCTCATCCGCCAGTATGCATCCGCCTTCCGGGATCCGACGGAGCGCAAACACGACGGCGTCGATTTGATGCGGATTCGGGTCAATTCTTCCCCGACGCTGAGCGGCGGCGTACCTGCGGTGCTCGTCCGATCGCCGCAGACGGATAAGGTCTTCGGCGAGCAGACGGCGATGAATGGCGTGGGTACTGATCACGTCAGCGATTATTAGAGATTCATTACTGGCTACTGGAAACAAAATGCTAGCATCTGGGCCCGGGTTGCGTTAGATCCTACTCATTTCTTCGGGCGATCAGCATACGAACTGTACGCCGTAACGTACAGTTGGCGCAAACATTAGCCGATAGGACAGTGAGACTTTGGCACAAAATGGCATTCGGTTATCGTTATTGGATGGTGTATCTTCCGGAGTATGACGCCGAGTCATACCTGTTGTTTGTGCATAACCCCGCAGGCTCGACCAAGCTGCGGAGTTACGCATCAGGCCGAGAACGAGTGGTCGGTCAGCCAAGCACGGAAGCGGTGTTTCGTCAAACCGAGGATGGTAAAACTCGCCACGAGTGCGAGCCGCACAAAACGGACGATGCCGGCTTTTGGCACCACAAGGCCCATCTTGTCGACGACAACGGCCGCCGCACCCGCGCATATAGCTCCACCGTGTGCACCTCTCCGGTGTTCCACAAACACGTTGGCGATGTTCGCTGGAACCAACTTCCGGCGGTCTAGTTTTACTCCGCCGTCAAAGCCGCTTTCGTGGCGTTTACTGGTCCATCTTGCATCCGGCGCTTATATGCGCGCGGCCATACAAGCTTTGAAGCGAGCAGCCGGCCCGTTACGGGGCTTGCGCTTTCACGACCTCCGACATCAGGCAATTACCGAGATGGCGGAAGCGGGAGCGTCAGATGCAACTCTGATGGCAGTGGCCGGGCATGCGTCCCGCAGAATGATGGAGCCCTACAGTCACGTTCGTATGGCCGCGAAGCGTAGCGTGCTGGAGAAGATGGAAAGCGGTTTGATGCGAAAGTTGCCGGCCGTCAGTCAGAGTGCTGTTGAGAAGGTAGATTGAACGGTTACGTCACAATCCACGTCACAAACTCCCTCACTACGGGGTGCGTGTCTTTGCCTCTCACTGATTTAAATGGTGGGCGGTTAGGGACTCGAACCCCAGACATCCTGCTTGTAAGGCAGGCGCTCTAACCAACTGAGCTAACCGCCCGCACCTTTTCTAGGGTAGCGCAGGGCGTGCGCCTCCGCCTGCTCGAGTAAATCATTTTCAGCGGCAGCCAGGTGGCCGAAGATGTTATCCCTGAGAGTTGCGGTTCGTCTCCAACCAATGGGTCCGTCGGACGGTGACGCGAAGATGCGCAACCGGGGTGTTGGCCGCCGCGATCGCGCTGCTCTGCGCCTGCGCGGGTCCGGAAGCGAGGATTCGACGCGAACTGGCGCGGACCAATTCGGATCACAGCCACGTGATCACTCTTCCCGCCGGCGTTGTCGAGATCGCGGAAGAGCTAGTGATTCCGCTCGGCGCGCAAGATGTCGAGATCGTCGGCGGAGGCGGAACCATTCTCCGCATGGCGCCGCACTTTCGCGGCCGGGCCGCAATCGTGGCATCGAAGGCCCAGCGGTTGAAGTTGAGAGGATTCACGATCGAGGGGAATCGCGCCGCTAATCCACAGCCGCTCGAATTGGCGCCGCCTGAAAACGCGTTTCGGACCATTTATCGGGATAACGGAATCCTGCTGGACGAGGTTGAAGGCGCGGAGATCTTCGATGTCGTCGTACGCGAGGTTTCGAACTTCGCCGTGTTGGTCAGCCGGTCATCGAAGGTCAGGATCGATCGCGTGGCGGTGCAAGATTCGGGCTCGCTGAATGCGAAGGGCCGAAATAACGGTTCCGGCGGAATGCTACTGGAAGAGGGCACATCGGACTTTTCGGTGACGCACTGCGATTTCCTCCGCGTGCGGGGAAACGCTCTGTGGACGCATACGCTCTTCACTTCGCCCCCGAACCGGCGCGGCGTGTTCGCGGAGAATCATGTCGACACGGTAGCGCGCGACGCCTTTCAAGTCGGCGGCGGAATCGAGATCCGAGTCGAGAAGAATCACGCGGAGCACATCGGCTATCCGCCGGAGTTGGTCGACAACGAGAACCAGGCGACTCCGGTGGGCGTCGATACGGCCGGGGACGTGGGGCAGTCAAGCTATTCCGGAAACGAGTTCCGAGAGGTGAATGGCAAATGCTTCGACCTCGATGGCTTCCACGACGGCGAAGTCCGTGGGAACGTTTGCCGGAATGCGGGTGAGGCGTCTGCGTATCCAAACGGGCATTTCGGCGTAGTGTTCAACAACAACGATCCGCGAATGCGGTCGAGCGGCGTACGCGTGGCTGACAATGTCTTCGAAGGCATGAAGTTCGGTGGCGTGTTCCTGATCGGACAGCGGCAAGTGGTCGAGGGCAATACGTTCACGCGGATCAATACAGCCCATTGCAACGACCGCGCTGAATTCGGCTGCCTGTATCTCAAGGCGGAGCCGGACCTGCTGCGGTCCGGGGTGTATTTGAGCCGGGGAGTGAAGCGGATGGAGGAGACGCGCGGCAACGTCATTCGGCGGAATCGCCTGTCAGGCTTCGGGATGCGGTCACACTGTGTGACCGCAGGTCCGGGTGTAGCACTCAAAGACAACGAGATCGCAGGGAACGCCTGCATGGACGAGAAGTAATTACAGGCCCGACGCCGCCGCGCCGAGGATCTGGTGGTTCGAGCGATCTTCCACGAGAACGACCAGTTGCAGGTCGGCGCGCTTCCAGGGCCCTTCGACTTTCGGCGTAACCTCTGATGTGAATGCCTTGCCGCGCTCTGCTTTCCCGAGCGAGTGCATGCTGCGCACGACGCCCGTGTGACGGAGCTTGTGGCCGGAGTTCTCGCCGCGGCGAACATCGCTCTCGAGATTCGCTTCGGTGATAGCAACGAGCACGTTGGCGTTCGCGGGGAGCTCGGCGGTCGAGATGGCGAACGTGTCGCCGCGCTTCTCGATGTGGACCGCGATCTTGGCGTTCGAAGAGGCGTGCTTGATCTCCGATTGCGCCTTGCGGGAATCGCTTCCGACGAATCCAGTGCGGCCGTCGATCACCATTTGCGGCGTGTAGACGCCGTTCTCCCCGGCAAGCGTGCGTGCATAGGCGCGCTGGCGTCCGGTGAACTCGGCGGTCGAGAAGGGATCGCGCCAGCCGATGTAATCCCAGTAATCCACGTGCTCGCTGAGGACGATGAGGTTCGCGCCGTATTGCTTCTGGAGTTCGGCGAGAAGCTTGTCTGCGGGCGGGCAGGACGAGCAACCCTCGGAGGTGAAGAGCTCGACAACGACGGGCATGGTAGTGGTTCCAGGGGTTGCGGCGAAGGCGGCGGCCGCGAGTACAGGCAGGAGAAGAAGGGAGAATCTCATAGCTACGACAGGTATCCTTGCGTGCCTCCAGATTATTCTACTTGACAATACAAAGTACTCTGCCTATGATCGACGCATGACCAAACGGCTCATCTTCGTCCTCTTGATTTTTCTCGCCACTTCCTTTGCATGGATGATCCTTACGCTGACCATTTCTCAACGAACGACCAATGCGGACTCGGGGTTGCGCTCGAAGGTGGCGGGAGTTTGGGGGTCCGAGCAGGTGCAGTCACCGCCGACCGCGTCCATCGTGAGGACGGTGGAGCGCGAGGTCGAAGGCGTTATTGACGGAAAGAAAGTGAAGAACCTCGTCAAGGAGACGACGCTGACACCGCTCGACCTGAAGCAGACGCGGGGAGATGTCCGGATCGATCTGGAGCCGCGTCAGAAGGGCCTGCTTTGGTACAGCACTTACAAAGTGGCCTTCGCGGCGGACTACGAGTTCGAGGCCCCGGCGGCGAACGAGATCGTCGAGATCGCGTTCTCGTTTCCGGCACAGCAGGCAATCTACGACGACATGCAGGTGTCGTTGAACGGCGAGGCGTTGGCAGGTCCGGCGTCGGGAACTACGTGGCGGTTCGATATGAAGGCGGGGACACCGTTGAAGTTTCACCTTGGATACCGCTCGCAGGGCATGAACGCGTGGCGGTATCGCATGGACACGCGGCATGGCGGCGGAGAACCTGGCATCGCGCAAGCACGGGACTTCTCGCTGAAGGTGCACACCAACTTCCGTGGAATCGACTTTGCGGACAATTCGCTGGCGCCGGTCACGAAGAAGGAGACCGGCGACGGCTGGGATCTCGAGTGGAACTATCGCAACCTCGTCTCAGGAGCGCAAGTGGCGATTGTGATGCCCGAGAAGTTGCAGCCTGGGCCGCTCGCAGGCGAGATCAGTTCGTTCGCGCCGGTGTCGCTGTTCTTCTTCTTTTTCGTAATGCTGCTGATCACCACGCTACGCGGTGTCGATCTGCATCCGATGAACTACTTCTTCCTGGCCGCGGCATTCTTCGCGTTCCACCTACTGCTGGCCTACATGGCAGACCATGTTTCGATCCATGCGGCGTTTGCGATTTCGTCGGCAATCTCTGTGTTTCTGGTGGTCAGCTACCTGCGTCTCGTGGTCGGACTGCGGTTCGCGGCGGTCGAGGCGGGTGGCGCGCAACTCCTCTATCTCGTGCTGTTCTCCTACGCCTTCTTCTTCAAGGGCTACACCGGGCTGACGGTCACGATCGGCGCGATCGTCACGCTGTTCGTCGCAATGCAGATGACCGGACGGGTGAAGTGGAGTGCGATCGGATCGCCGAATCCAATGCCTCCGCCGATTCCCTCGACCTTCCCAGGATAGGTTTACGCAGTCCGAAAGAAGCGCTCACCCGGCTCGGGACCGTCGCTCCCGCGCGATCCATACGATAGACTTGAATCACTTTTCACGCCTCTATTGCCAAATCTCCGGGGCGTGACGATGGAGGGCGCATGTTTCGTCTCGACGCGGACCGAGCGGTTGAATTCTGCGATGGACTGCGCCGCCGCGACTTTCTGCACGCCGGCGCCATTTCGACGCTGGGGCTGTCGCTGGGAGATCTCTTCGGACTGCGGGCGCAGGGTCAGGCTGAGAACACCGACATCAACTGCATTTTTCTGATGCTGGTAGGCGGTCCGTCGCAGTTGGATACGTGGGACATGAAGCCCAACGCGCCGATTGAGATTCGCGGTCCGTATAAGCCGATTAAGACGAACGTTCCGGGAATTGAGATTTCCGAGAACTTTCCGCGGATGGCCAAGCACGCGGACAAGTTCTCGATCGTCCGAAGCGTGTATCACACGGCGGCGGCGGTCCACGATACGGGCCATCAGATGATGCAGACCGGCCGTCTGTTTACAGGCGGTATCGAGCATCCGCACTACGGTTGCGTGCTCCAAAAGCTCAAGGGCGCGCACGGTGACGTACCGGCGCATGTGCTGCTGCCGCGTCCGATCGGGAATACAGGCGGCAACATGCCGCATGGCCAGAATGCCGGATACCTTGGCAAGACCTACGATCCGTTCGTGCTGAACGCGGATCCGTCGGACCCGAACTTCAAGGTTCCGGATCTGCTTCCGCCGGACTACTTGACGCCACTGCGCGTCGACCGGCGGAAGAACTGGCGCGAGGCGATCGACAAATCGGTGAGCGAGTTCGAGACGTCAGCGGACGCTCGGCTGCTCGACACGACTTTCCACCAGGCGTACACGCTGATGTCGTCGGTGAAGGCGCGCGAGGCGTTCGAATTGTTCAAGGAGCCGGAGAAGATTCGCGAGAAGTACGGGCTGAACCGGTTCGGGCAGAGTTGCCTGTTGGCGCGGAGACTGATCGAAGCGGGCGTGCGGTTCGTGACGATCAATATGTTCGAGACGGTGTTCGACGAAATCACGTGGGACATCCACGGATCGAAGCCGTTTTCGCCGATTTCCTGCTATCGCGATCTGGTCGGACCGATGTTCGATATGGGCTACAGCTCGCTGCTCGAGGAATTGGGCGAGCGGGGACTGCTGAAGAACACGATGGTGGTCGGGATGGGCGAGTTCGGTCGGACGCCGAAGGTGAATCCGGCGGGCGGGCGCGACCATTGGCCGCAGTGCTGGAGCGTGTTGATGGGCGGCGGTCCGCTGAAGGGCGGGACACTGGTTGGCGCGTCCGATGAGATTGGCGGCGCTCCGAAGGACCGGCCGGTGAATCCGGGTGAGATCGCGGCGACGATTTACCAGGGATTGGGGATTTCGCTGGCGACGGAGTTGCCGGGTGCGCAGGGGCGTCCGATTCCGCTGGTGGACCGCGGAACCGAACCGATCAAAGAATTGTTTTCCTGACGCGATGGAATGGAAGCTTTCGCGGCATGCAATTAGCGAATGCTGCAACGCGGCGTTACGCTGGAGGAAGTCGACATCGCCATGAAGACGGCGAGTGTGTTCGAGTACCGCCACGACGGCATTACGAAGGTCGGCTATTACGCCGAAGAGCGCAAACTGTTCGTTGGAACGGTGGACGGGCTGGTCACTACCGTGATGACTGGCATAGGCCCAGAATATGTGGAGAAAGAGAGGGCAGGAATGAGAATGACCTACGATCGCGAGGTTGACGCGGCCTATCTATATGTCCAAGATCCAATCGCACCCGGCAGCGCCGTCACGACCCACGTGTGCGAGGTCAATACGCCAGGATCAATCCACCTGGACCTCGATCGGGACGGCCGGCTCTTGGGTGTCGAGATTCTGGACGCGAGCAGAGTCCTCACGGAAAGCGCTCTTCGGAATGCCGAGCGGCTTTACGCGCCGGCCGCATCGAGGAAATGATCGCAATGCTTCGTGTGACCTTACTTTGGGCCGCCCTTTGCAGCTCGCTCTCCGCGGCGGACCTTCATGTGTTGCCCTCGTCGGTCGTGTTGACCGGCCCAGAAGCGCGTCAGCAATTGCTGGCGGAAGCGGACACGGCGGGTACGAATTCCGACTGGACGCGGACGGCGACGTGGACGTCGTCGAATCCAGCGGTGGCCAAGGTCGAGGGCGGTTTGGTCGTGCCGGTGTCCGATGGAGAGGCATTGATTACCGCGACGCAGGCAGGTGCGAAGGCGTCGGCCAAGGTGACGGTGAAGGGCGCCAAAGCGCCGTTCGTCTGGAGCTTCCGCAATCACGTTACGCCCGTACTAACCAAGATGGGCTGCAATCAGGGGGCCTGCCATGGCGCGCTGGCGGGAAAGAACGGCTTCAAGCTCACACTGCGCGGA
>JBDTTK010000049.1:0-12070 GCA_039930685.1 Bryobacteraceae bacterium
TCGGCGGGAATAACGCGCACTTGATTCTCGAAGAGGGGCCGGGACAGGATTCGCAGCTTCAACGTCCGACGGCTCGACCGGCACCCGCTTCCGGCGAACGGATCGCCGTCGTGGCCCTCGGCGTTACTGCGGGTAGCGCGAATGGACAGGCTGAGTTCGCGCGAGCGGTCTTCACCGACTCGCTGGCGAGCCGCCGCATTGAAACCGTCGCGCTTACGCTCGAAAACCTGGGGTTCCCCCCGGTAGATCTCGAGCAGAGCCTTGCGCAACAGACGCTCGCGATGCAGGTGGCCGTGGAAGCGCTGTCACAGACCAAGTTCGACGAAAGCGATGCCGGACGCCGCAGGATCGGCGTGCTGGTAGGCGCAGGATGCGATCCGGAGAGCGCGCGGGCCGGCTTTCGAATCCGATTGCTTGACCGCAACGGAGCAACGACGCCCGATTCGATCCTGCCGCCGTGGTCGTCGGCGGGCGTGCTCGGCCGCCTGACGAACATCGTCGCGAATCGAATCAGCAACGCCAACGATTTTCGTGGACCGAGCTTCGCCGTGGCGGGCGAGGAATTGTCTGGCCTGACGGCGATGGACCTGGGTTGCCGCTTCCTTCGTCATCACGAACTGGATGCCGTGCTCGTCGGCGCGGTCGATCTTTCCTGCGAGGCGGTCCACGAGGCGGCCATCCACCAGCTTTCGCCGGATCGCGAACCCGGTGACGCGGGCGTGTTCGTTGTGCTCAAGCGGATGGCAGACGCTCTCGCGGCCGGCGACCGGATTTTGGCCGAGGTGGATCCGCCGACCGGTGACAGCGTCGAGATTCGAACTTCGCCGTCGACCGCGCCGCTCTTCGGATCGGCCCATGCCGCGTCAGGATTGCTCGACGCCGCGGCGGCGATCGTGCGCTGCGCGGCCGCTACGTTCCAGGGCCTTGAGCCGTGGATCGCGGAGGGTCGGCGTTTCGCAGGAATATCCGTGACGGCGGTCGGTGGCGGAACCCGGGTCATGACGTTCGGTAGTGTGCGGGACCAGCCGGTGCTTCCGGTGATCCCAGCCGATCCGCCTCGCGTCATTTTCTGTGGCGGCACAAATCGGGAAGAACTGGGCCGATCCCTTCGTGGAGCCTGGAATCGCGTGAATGATGTTCGCGTGGATGGACCCATGCGACTCGCTATCGTCGCGTCTAACGAATCGGACTGGAACCGGAAGTCCGATCGCGCGCTGCGCATCCTCGAAGCGGGCGTCGCCACGTTTTCTTCGGACGGAATCCACTTTCGCGAGAAGCCGGTCCGCGGCGAACTCGCTTTCGTGTTTCCGGGGGCGGCGTCCTCGTACGCGGGAATGGGACGGTCGCTCTTCGCGGCATTTCCGGAGATCTTCCACGGACTGCTCGAGTCCGCGCCGAGACTGAAGCCCTGGATCGATTGGGTTTTTGACAATCAGGCAACGCCGCCTGGACTCAGTGAGAAGCTCGCCGCCACAACAGTCATCTGTCAGGCGCATGCTCGTTTCACGAGATCTTGGCTCAAGCTGAAACCGACCGCTGCTATCGGCATGAGCGCCGGCGAAACCAATGCGCTGCTGGCGTTCGACGTTTGGCGCGAGGGCGGTGGCTTTTTTGAGGAATTCGTCGAGTCGGGAGTTTTCAGCCGCTACCTCGGCGGAAAGTTCGAAGTTGTCGGAGGCACTCCGTGGGAAGCCTGGAGCCTGAGTATTCCAGAGGAGCAACTCAGGAAACTGCTGGCAGACCAACCCCGTTTGCGGCTGCTCGCGGTTCACGCGCCGGGTGAATTCATGATTGCCGGTGACGCGGAATCCTGCTCGCGGGCGGTCGAAACCGCGGGGCGCGGTGCGGCTCAGCCAGTCGATTTCCCCGCCATCGTGCACTGCCCCGAACTCGCGCCATTCGCCGAGACTTGGCGACGCCTTCACAATCGCGAGACGTGGCCGCCCCCCGAGGGCGTTCGAATCTACCAATTGGCTTCCGGAACGCACTACGCGATCGATCGTGATTCCGTGGCGGACGCGCTTACGGCGCAGGCGCTCGGCACGTTGGATTATCCGAGAGTGATTCGGCAGGCGTGGGAAGACGGCGTCCGCGTCTTTGTGGAGCATGGCGCGCGCGGAAGCTGTGCGTCGTGGATTCGTAAGATTCTGGGGGATCGCGAGCATCTCGCCGTCGCGCTCGATTCGCCGGTGGCGGATGCTCTGACGCAGGCAATCGACGCGGCCGCGCAACTCGTCGTGGCGGGCGTGGATATTGATCTTGCGAACGTCTTTGAACGGCTACGAGCAATTGCCCCCGCTCCATCGAAGCCACGGCTCCGGATTCCGGCGCACCCACCTCAGGTCGTACTATCGGCGGCGATGCCCGCATCCGAGCGTGATGTTTCTCCAGGCGTTCTTGCCGCACAGCCGAAGCCGGCAGGTCCCTTGAATCCGATGCAAGGACACGGTTCTATCAGCCAGTTCGAAAAGCAGGTCGATATTCTGCGAACGCACCACTCCGAGTTTTTGGAGATGTCCCTCCACGGACACAACCTCTTTTTAGAGGCCTCTCGGAACGCCTTGCAGCAACTGTTTGCCAATGGACCGGTGCGGCATCCGCAAGTCGCGGCGCCGCCAGGACCAAGCGCGGCGGTCACCCCAGCCGTCCGGCCGGCTCCACGTTCTCTAACGAATGGATCCGCGAAGTCCGAACCGCCGGAGCCGAAAAGTGAGTCGCGAAATGTCATTTTTAACCGCGCGCAGTTGGAGGTGACCGCGTCGGGCAAGATATCGTCTGTCTTCGGAAAGCAGTTCGAGCCCTTGGATAGCTATGCCGTCATCTGCCGGCTTCCGATGCCGCCGATGTTGCTGGTCGATCGCGTGACGCATCTCGAAGGACAGCCCGGAACCATGGGACTGGGTTCGATTCACACCGAGACCGACATCAGGGAAGACTCGTGGTTCCTTCATCGGAACCGAATTCCCGCTGGTCTGATGATCGAAGCCGGTCAAGCGGACATGCTGCTCATCTCGTGGCTGGGAATCGATTTCCAGGCCCGTGGCAGCCGCGTGTACCGGATGCTCGGTTGCGAAGTGACGTTCCACTCGCGCCTTGCGCAGCCCGGTGACACGCTGCGCTATGAAATCCGCGTAACCGGCCACGCCCGGCAGGGTGAGATCAGAATTTTCTTTTTCGAATACGACTGCTTCGTGGGCGATCGCCTCGTGCTTTCCGTGCGCAACGGACAGGCCGGATTCTTCTCAACGCACGAGCTATCTACCTCCGTGGGCGTGCTCTGGGATCCGAATACCACCAAACCTCGCGAAGGAGGAAAGAAGCCTGTTCCCGGCGCGCCGGTCGCTTCCCGTTACGTCCGCGACCAGGTCCGTGCTGCCGCCCGCGGAGATGCGTACGCCTGCTGTGGGGAGGGCTTCGCGCCGTCCGCCGCCCAAAGTCGCCCACCCTCGTTTGCCGAGCTGGAATTGCTACAGTTCGACGCGATCAGCGAGCTGAATTTCGATGGCGGTCCCTGGCAGCGCGGTTATGTGCGTGCGGACTCGAACGTCCAGCCGGATAGCTTTCTGTTCACGTCTCACTTCAAGGACGATCCGTGTCTGCCTGGCACCGTCATGCTCGAAGGATGCTATCAACTGATGGCGTTCTACATGATGGCCATGGGCCTAACGCTCAACCGCGACGGATGGCGATTCGAACCAGTTGCGGGAGAACCGCTCACGGTGCTGTGCCGCGGTCAGGTGCTGCCTACCTCGCGCGAACTCACGTCCGAGCTCTTTGTCGAGGAATTCGTGGACGGCGCTGAGCCGGTGCTCTTTGTGGACACACTCGGTACCGTGGACGGCCAGCGCGCGTTTTACGGAAAGCGGCTAGGTCTTCGTCTGGTGCCCGGAAATCTCCTCGACAGCGGCGAACGCGCCGAAACGCGGAGACCGCCTACAACGACCGTCGCCCGCGAAGCTCCTGTTTCACTGAATGGCGTCCTGCTGGATCATCAGGCGATGCTCGCCACTTCCAGCGGTGCGCCGTCCGCTGCGTTCGGCGCGCCATACGCGATGTTCGATGGGTTCCGGCGATGCCCACGTCTTCCGAACCCGCCATACAACTTTGTCAGCCGGGTGGTTGGCTACGAGGGTGAGTTCGGCGTAGAAAAGGCCGGCTGCTCCGTCGAAGCCGAGTACGACGTATATGCCGGCGATTGGTATTTCTCCGACAACGGGGAAGCCTCGATGCCGTATTCCGTGCTGCTCGAAGTAGGGCTTCAGCCGTGCGGCTGGCTGAGTTGTTTCACGGGCGTTCCGTTGCATTCCCAGGCGGACGTCTTCTTCCGAAATCTGGACGGCACCGCGCACCAACATCGAACCGTGCCGGTGGCCGACGCCGTGATCTCTACACGCGCAAAGCTCGCGAGCATCTCGCGCTTTGGCAGCATCACACTGGTCTCGCTCGAAGTCAAGATGCTCCTCGACGGGGAGCCGCTCCTCGACATGACGACCAGCTTCGGTTTCTTTGGCCACGCGGATCTCGCCAGTCAAGTTGGATTGCCGCTTTCAGGACGAGAACGCGCCGATTTCCCCTCGGACTTCCATTGCGACCTGCGCGAGCGGCCGTCGAGATACTTCGAGGGCGGCCTTCGGTTGGCGTCGGGCCGGTTGTTGATGCTCGACGAGATCACAGGGCTATCGACGCCTACGGAATCCACGCAAGGACGAGTTAGGGCGCGGAAAAACATCCGGCCTTCAGACTGGTATTTCAAAGCGCATTTCTTCCAGGATCCTGTTCAGCCTGGCTCATTGGGCCTTGAGGCGTTGATCCAGACGCTTCAGTTTTATGCCATCTCACTCGGGTTGGGTGATGCGATTCCGAACCCGATGTTCGAACTTGGCGAAGAGTCGACCTGGAAGTACCGGGGCCAGGCGACCCCGCTCAATCGTGTCGTCGAAACGGAAGTGGCGATTCTCGAAGTCGAGAATACCGGCGATGGGTGCCGTATCGCGGCGGAGGGCTGGCTCCAGGTGGACCAGATCCCCGTCTATCATCATCGGTTCGAGTTATGGATTCGGTCAGGCGGCGTGAAGTCGCCGTCCGATCCGCAGTGATTTGGAGAAGGCTCGTGCTATCATCCGGCATTCTGAGCGCCGACATGATCAAGGAGCGGTAAGGAGTTGGCTTGATGAAGTTCGCGGTCCGGGCGGTCCTATCAGCGGCCTCTTTTAGCTGGACCCTGTTCGCGCAGCAGTCTCTTACCCTTGACCTGAAGGATGCCATCGCACTGGCGATACGTCCGGACGCGCAATCGCGTATGAGCGATGCCACCATCGAGCGGCAGCTGGCGGCGGCTGGCGTTGCCCGCGCCCGATCCTCGACCGCGTGGATGATCGAAGGAAGCGTGAGCGAGTCCGTTGTTCGATTCGACCTGAGAGCCCTGGGCATCGATTTTCCTCAGGTCTCGCCCTTCGTGGCGAACGTAAGCCTTCCGGCCGTGGTCGGCCCGTTCTCCGTAGCGGACGGAAGGATCGTTGCCGGCAAGTCGTTGATTGATCGGGCTGCGGCAGGACGGGTGCGAGCGGCGATCGGTGGAGAGGAATCCGCGCGCGTCGGGGAAGCCAAAGCCCGCGAACAGATTGCCGCGGCGACGTCAAAGGCGTACTTCGCAGCGGCGCTGGCGCAATCCAACGTCGAACTGAACCTCCTCAGAGAAAAGGCAGCCGCGCGGCTGTTGACCTTCGAGACGGAACGAAAGGCGCGCGGGCTGGTCACCGGCGCCGACGTTCGACGAGCGAGTGCGGAGTTGGCGATCAAGCAGAGGGAGCTTTCGGCCGCACGCTCTGAGCAATTCGCGGCGCTGCTCAAGTTGAAGGATCTTTTGGGTGTCGACTTCGGCCAGGAAGTCCAGTTGCTTCAGCGGTTCGATTCGGCCGGAAATATACCCACGGTGGAGCAGGCACTCGTCACGGCCTTTCAGTCTCGGCCTGAGATCGTCCGAGCGGAACTCCAGTTGAAAGCATTAGGGCTGAGCGAAAAGGCGATCGACGCGGAGAAACTACCAACGCTGACCGCGTTTGGAAACTTTGGTGCACTGACGACCGCGCCGACACCGAATCGAACTCAGTCCACCTCGATCAGCCATACATACGCCGCGGGACTTGCGTTGAGAGTGCCATTGTTCGACGGGGGCCGGCGTGCGGATGAGCGTAAAGAAGTCGACGCTAAGAAGCTCGAACTGCAAGCGTCCCTCCGACAGCTTCGGCGGCAGACAGAGCTTGAGATTCGCCTCGCCTTGGAGCGGGTACGAGCCGCGGGCGAGCAACTCGCGTTAGTGACCGTGCAATGGAAGCTTGCGGATGAGGATCTGCGTCAAGCTAGGGGACGGTTCAATGCAGGAGAAGCTAGCGTGCTTGAAGTTTCGCAAGCACAAACGCGGATGGATGAGATCGACTACCAGCGCCTCGATGTGGCTTATCAACACAACCTGGCTCGACTCGCGGTTGGAGAAGCGATGGGTACAGTAGCTGCGATGAACTGGTAAAGGCAGGAAATGAGTTGATGGAAGTTTCGAAAACGCGGCGCCTCACCTACTTACTGGGGGCGGTCATCGTGGCCATCCTGTTAACTGGGGGATGGTTCGCTTTTCAGAGAGTCGGGCTTCCCGCGGGCGCAGCCGGTATTGGCGGCGCGACCATCGAGAATAGGGCTCCAGGACCGCTTACGCAACGTTCGAAGACCGCTCTCATTGCGAGCACGGGTTGGGTGGAGCCGGAGCACGGTTTGATCTCGATCGCGATTTCTCCCATTGCGGGAAGGCCTCCGGTGATCGCGCGTCTTCTGGTTGCGGAAGGCAGTCGCGTCAAGCGCGGCCAGGTGTTGGCGGAATTGAATTCGCTGCCGGATTTGCAGGCGTCCATCCGTCAAGCCGAGGCGCGTGTGGACGTTTCCGAGCAGCGTGTCGCGCAAGCCAAGGCCGGGGCCCGGCCTGGGGACGTAAGCGTAATGAATGCCGAGTCAGCGCGACTCGAGGCCGAGAGAAAAGCGGCGCAGACTGATCTCGCACGAAAAGAGCAACTACTCAAATTGGATTATGTCCCGCTGGTCCAAGTGGAGGCCGCCCGGCTCAGAGTGGAGCAGTCAACTCACCTCATTGAGGAGACGCGGCAGAAACTGCGGAGCCTGACGGAGCTGCGAAGTTCCGATTTCGAGGTAGCGGAAGCAGAACTGCGAGCGGCGAAAGCCGATCTCGAACATATGCGTGTCAATCTCGCGTCGGCGACGGTCCGTGCGCCGGCCGACGGCCGAGTCCTACGGGTCATTGCCCAGGTTGGTGAAGCGGTGGGGCCTGCCGGTTTACTGGAACTTGCTCCGGCCGGGAGGATGGCAGTGATCGCGGAAGTGTATGAGACCGACGCGCCGCGTCTCCGCGTCGGACAGAAAGCTCGCATTACTGGAGAAGTTTTGGCTGGCCCGGTGACCGGAACCGTGACCTGGATAAGCCCGCAGATTGAGCAACAACAATCGCCATCGCTGGACCCGGCCGCATACTCCGAAGGGCGAGTCTTCAAGGTCAGGGTGATCGTGGACCAAGGCGAACTACTCGAGAATCGGATCCACGCGAAAGTCAACGTACTGATCACACCATGACACCGGGCCTCCACCTTGCCTGGCTCCAACTCACGAAGCGGAAGGGGCATTTCTTCGCCGCCATCGCGGGCGTTTCTTTCGCTGTGACGTTGATGCTGGGGCAGATCGGCCTGCGCGACTCGCTGCTCGAAACCAGCACGCGGCTCTATTCGCGTTTTCGCGCCGACATCGTGATGACGAGTTGGCAGTACCAGTTCCAGCAGGGTTCGGGCGCTTTGCCCGAGCGGCGGATCGTTCAGGTGCTGGGCGTGCCGGGCGTATTGTCGTGCGCCCCGGTCCGGATTGGGTGGGCCGGGTTGAAGAATCCAGTCGACCATCAAATTCGGCAGATCGTCCTGCTTGGAATTCAACCGGGCGAGACTGTCCTCGATTTCGATGGGCAGACGACCGGTTTCGAGGCGCTCCGCGAGCCTGACACGTTTCTGTTTGACAGCGATTCGCGAGCAATGTTTGGACCACTCGCCGATCAGGCGCGGCGGTCCGGCACGATTCCCATCGAGGTTTCCCAGAGGCAGGGCCGCATCGTGGGCTTATTCGAACTCGGTCCAGGCTTTGCGACGGATGGTCACTTGATTACGAGCGACCTCACCTATCGCCGCGTCACTGCGGGGATCGCCACGCCGCTTCCCGCGCTCGGCCTGATTCGGGTACAACCCGGATCCGACGTTACACAAGTCATTGAACGCTTGCGCGAATCCCTACCCCGGGACGTACGCTTTGTGTCCGCCGCCGACTTCCAGGAACAAGAGCGGCAGTACTGGCTTCGGACGTCGCCCATCGGATTCGTGTTTACAGCCGGCCTGCTGATCGGCCTCGTCGTCGGCGCGGTCGTCGTGTACCAGATCCTCTATTCCGATGTGTCAAACCATCTTTGGGAATACGCGACGATGAAGGCGATGGGCTACCGTGACCGCCAGTTGTTTCTACTGGTCGTGGAGCAATCCATCCTGATGTCGATCATCGGATTTATCCCGGGGTGTCTCATTGCCAAAGGCATCTTTGTCGTTACTCATCGCGCCACGCTCCTTCCACTGGAACTGTCGGCGGCCAGATTGAGCGAAGTGTATTTCCTGACCCTGTTGATGTGCTGCCTCTCAGGCGCGCTCGCGATGTTCGTACTACGCTCCGCGGATCCCGCGGATATTTTCTGAAATGCCGACCTCGAACTCAGTCACAATCCGGAGCCTAAGCCACTGGTTCGGGGACGGGGGCGTACGAAAGCAGGTCCTGTTCAATATCGACCTCGAGATCGAGCGAGGCGAGATCGTCATCCTCACTGGGCCTTCGGGATCCGGTAAGACGACGCTGCTCACACTGTGTGGCGCACTGCGATCCATCCAGGAAGGTAGCGCCTGCGTGTTGGGCCAGGAATTGAAGGGCGCGAGCCGGGAACAGATGAACGTGACACGTGAGAGCATCGGATTCATTTTTCAGGCACATCATTTGCTCGGCGCTCTGACGGCGCGACAGAACGTGGCGTTGGCGCTCGGGCTCGATACCTCACTCTCGCGTAAACAGCGATGGTTGCGCGCCGCCGAGATGCTCGAATCGGTCGGCCTGGCCGATCGAATGGACTATTATCCGGAGAGCCTCTCGGGCGGTCAGAAGCAGCGTGTGGCGGTCGCACGAGCGTTAGTGCGGTCGCCGCAACTTGTTCTGGCCGACGAGCCGACGGCATCGCTCGACCGGAAAGCCGGTCGCGAGGTGATCGGCCTGCTTCTCCGCATCGCCCGGAAGCAAGGGTGTGCGATTCTGCTGGTCACCCACGATCCGCGGATTCTCGGCATTGCCGACCGTACCGTTCATCTGGAAGACGGTGCGCTGCTTTCGCGGGAACCGGATGTCAAGACCGCTCGAGACAATGAACTCGCTCACATTATTCGAATGCAGAGTGACGGTACCCTGTCAGAGACCGTGGCTAGTTTCTCTTTCCTGCAGTTGTGCGACACGCTGGACCGTCTGATTCCCGAGCTCAATTCCTGCCTGGAACTGTTTCGCGGATCGGGTCTCGACGATGCAACCGGAATGCTGGATCGATTTCTTCAGGCCGTGATGGCGAGAATCACGCCGCTATTGCATGCCGAGACGGGTGAACTGCATATCTTCGATTCGTCCACTCTGGGTCTGCGCCCGCATCGGCATGCGACGGAAACCGAATCGGAGATCAGTCCCGCTAGCGCAGCGGAGGGTCGCACCTTCGATCTTTGGCTGCAAGGCCGGACCGGTGAGTTGCTCGGCGTGGCCCGATTCAAGAAGGCTTCCGGGGACAGGCCATTCGATGTCGACGACTCGGCCGCCCTTCAAGCAGTCGAGGGCGGACTGGGCATTCTCCTCGAAACCTGCCTGACCTTCTCAGGGAGACGGGAGAAGACGCTCCCATGAAGTGGTATCTCCTGCTTCTCATGGCGGTCCCGCTCGCTGCCCAGGACGTTCCTGTCGTGCTGTTGAACGGATACCAGGTACCCTGCACTTCGGGATTGACGTCATCGCAGACCTTCGGGTCGATGGAGCAATTGCTCAGCGCGGCGGGCCGCAAGGTCTTATTCTTCGACAACTGCACTGTTAAAGGGGCCGGCGCACGCCCTACCATCGAGGAGTTGGGCCAGGCATTGGGCGCTTTCCTGGCCAAGATCGGTTCGCCGGAAGTAGATGTTGTGGCGCACAGCATGGGCGGGTTGATTGTCCGGTGCTATCTTTCGGGAAAGCTTCCCGGAGGAGGCTTTTCGCCGCCCGACACGCCCCGGATCCGGAAGGCGGTGTTCATCGCCACTCCTCATTGGGGGGCTCTGGCGATCGCCGGAGTTCTCGGCGCCCAGGATCCCGATGTGCAGCTACGGGAGCAACTGCAAGGCAGCCAGTTCCTCTGGGATCTCGGTACCTGGAATCAAGGTACCGACGACCTTCGCGAAGTGGACGCGATCTCGGTCGTTGGCAGCGGCGGTAACAGCGAACCCGTTTCGCAAGCGCATGACGGCGCCGTCCCCGTGGCGTCGGCGGCATTCGCTGCGGTCCTCAGTGAACAGCGGGTGCGCGTCCTGCCGTACTGCCACCAAGCCCCTCTCCCGTCCTTCTTGTGCCAAGGCCCGGCCCTCGCGCAAGTAGACTCCGCGAGCCATTTGGGCTATCGGATCGTTTTGTCGTTCCTGCAGGGGACGCCGGAATGGAAATCCATCGGTATGAGTCCCGGACAGCTTCCGTCGCTTTCGAAATATGGCGGCCTCGTGATTAACGACCGGGACGCGCAGAACCGCCTAGGAGGCGCGACACGCGTCTTCGTCTCAACGGCCGGAGTGAGCGGCGAACTCCCCTGGAACTCCACTTGGGGGTTCTTTGCCGATCTCCTTCCAGCAGGGCAGTACCGGCTTCAGATCTCGGCCAACTCCGGTGCGCAAAACTACTCGGCGCAGGTCAAAGCCGGGCAATACCTGCCAATCCTCGTGAAACCAGGGCCGGCAATCTCAGCAGTCCTGCCCGCAGCGGGAGTCGTGGCGACCCTTTATCGTGCGCCGGGGATGCTCATTGCGATCTTCGGAACCGAGTTCGACGGCTCTACTGTCGAAATAAACGGCATGGCAGTTCCAGTGCTCTATAACTCGTCGACCCAGATCAACAGCCGGATTCCCGAAAACCTCACCGGACTGGTAAGGATCCGGGTAAACGGCGCGAAAGGCATCGCTGAAACTCAGGTGCTGCTTGAGCAAGCAGTCCCCGCGGTGTTTTCGCAAGACAGCACTGGGACAGGGAGATCGCTCGCTTATCATCTCGACGGCACGTTGGTAACCGGCGCTGCGCTGGCGCATCCGGGAGAAGCCATCGCCATCCTGCTGACCGGTCTGGGCTCGGCATCCTCTACCCCGTCGGTGACGATTGGAGCGCAACCGGCTACGATCCTCGCGAGGACGCAACTCGCTAGTCTCCCCGGCGTCGACCGATTGGACGTCCTGATACCGGTAGGCGTCTCGCCCGGCGACCAGATTCTGGTCGTGTGCTCGGGGAAGCGCGTGAGTAACGAGACGGTTCTGCCGATCGGGACCCCACCCGATTGAACTTCGCTGCGTCTCGGAGTACGCCTATCGGACGGGTTCCGGCACGAATGCGGCGATATCCCGAGCGGCTTTCGTTTCGACGCCCGGCTTGCCGAGGAAGCCGAGGTCGCGGAACCATTCGATGAACCGATACTGCCAGGTGCCGAACGGGATCCCACCCCGGTCGGTGAGTCCCCCGCCGTGGCGGCCGTTCCCGTAAAGGTGCATTTCGATGTTCGGGACGCCGATGGCAAGCATCGCCGCGTAGTAGTCCATCGCGGAGACGTCCTGGCAGTCCGACGGCGCCGCCGCGGTCTGCCCGGGGTCGCCGCAGTACTTGTCGAGCTTCTTGTCCTTGAACAGCGCGTTGATGTCGTTGTGCTCGTGGCGCAGGATCTTGCGCAGCTCGCCGG
>JBDTTK010000050.1:0-12033 GCA_039930685.1 Bryobacteraceae bacterium
GGGGAGATTATCGGCGAGCTGATGCACGAACATCCTTCGCGCGCCATCGTCATCCGCCAGCAACCAGATTCGGATTTGGCGGCGCGGGTGTTCGCGCAGTGCTGGATGCCGTTCGGAAAACGTCAGCAGATCTGCTGCGAACAAATCGAGATTACGGCTCCCGCGGAGCGGATGCCGGAAGTGTCCAGCTCGATTCTGCCGCTGATGGCGCCCGACCTCCCGGTGGTACTTTGGTGCCGCGGTCCGCAGTGGTTCGCGCCGACTGGCTATGACAAGCTGCTGAGCTTGGCCGACAAGGCGATCTTCGATACCGCCTCCCTGTCCGATCCGGCGCGCGGCTTGGCGCGCTTGCGCGTGCTGCGATCCGGCGGACGGCGCGTCGCCGACTTGACCTGGACGCGCTTGACGGTGTGGCGCGAGATGATCGCGCAGGCGTGGTCCGAAGGCGCGCTGCGTGACGTCACGTCGGGGGACTTTCAAGCACGCGTCACGTACTCCGACCCGCGCCGTTCGCCTGGCGCCTGCTATCTGGCCGCATGGCTCGAACGGACTTTGCCGGGCCGCAAGGTGGAAATTGCCTTTGAGGCCGGTGACTCTGTGGCCGGCGTGTCCGGGGTCCGATTGAAGAGCGCGGGCGCGCAAGTGGATATTTCCGCCAACAATGGAGCACTGGAGCTCAAGAGCGGAGCAAACTCCAGCCGCCTGCCGGAGCCGCCGCAAACGGAGTATGAGATGATGCGCGAGGAACTCTCGATTCTCAACGGCGACTCCCGTTACGAGGCCGTATTGGGGCGGGCGGCGGACCTGGCCGCGACCGTCAATTAGAGACTATGATTGGCAAACATCATACCTACGCCGATCCGAAAGAGACGGCGGCCGCCTCCGCGAAACACATCCTCGGGCGGTTGGAAGACGCGACTGCCGGCGGACGGCTCGCATCCCTCGCGGTTTCCGGGGGCTCGACGCCGAAGTTGCTGTTTGAAGCGTTCGCCGGCACGCCGTTCGACTGGACGCGCGTCCATCTGTTTTGGGTCGACGAACGAGGCGTTCCGCCCGACCACGAACAGAGCAACTATCGGCTCGCCGAGCAGGCTTTTCTGCGTCCCGCCAGTTTCCCGACGGCCAACGTTCATCGAATTCAGGCGGAACTGCAGCCCGAACTCGCCGCGGAACAGTACATCGCCGATCTTCGCGGCTTCTTCGGAACCGCCGTGGGCGAAGTCCCGAAATTCGACATCATCCACCAGGGCATGGGTCCGGACGCGCATACCGCCAGCCTGTTTCCCGGCGAACCGCTCATCGAGGACCGCGAGACGCTCGCGGCCGCTTTATACAGCCAAAAGATGTCGCAGTGGCGCATTACGCTGGCTCCGGCCGTTTTGTTGGCCGCGAGGCACACCGTGATGCTCGTGACGGGCGCCGACAAAGTAGAAGCGCTGCGGCATGTGCTTGGTTCGGATTATGCTCCCCTTCAATACCCCACGCAGATCATGCGCGAGGCAGGGGACGTGGTTTGGTTTATGGATCGCGCTTCCGCTGAGGGAGCCGTCGAGCCTTTGTAGAGTCGCCGCCGATGGGGACTTTCCGCTTTCTCGCATTGCCGGCCTTTGCGCTGCTTCCGCTAGTGCATAGCGGGGATCCAGCGCCGCCGGTCCCGAAGGAGACGCGCCTCGTATTCGGTGGCGACGTCATGATGTCGCGGTATGTCGGACGCGCGGCGCGCGCGGCGGCGGATCCCGCGCTTCCTTTTCGCGGCATTGCGCCGTTTCTTAGGGATGCCGATCTCGCGTTCATCAATCTGGAAGCGCCTTTTTCAGACAAAGGCAAGCCGACCGAGAAGGGCATGATTTTCCGGGCTGGGCCGGAAATGATCGAAGGCCTTCAGCTTTCCGGAATCGACATCGTCTCGACCGCCAACAACCACGCACGGGATTGCGGCCCCTACGGCGTCGGATTCACACTGGACTGGTTGGCCGAGCATGGCATCGCCGCCGCCGGCTCGGGTGCGACTCCGGATGCCGCGCATGAAGGTGTGGTGATTGCCCGCAACGCGACGCGCTTTGGATTTCTCGCCTATACGTTCGACCAGTCCAACGGCAATCATCGCGACGTCGACGAGCGTGTCGCAGTCCTCGATATTCCGTCCATGCAGAAAGACGTCTGGCGCATGCGAAGCCGCGCGAGCGTCGTAATCGTCTCGATGCACGCGGGCACCGAATACAGTCCGCGCCCCAACCCGCAGCAGCGCGCGTTCGCGCATGCTGCCATTGACGCGGGCGCTTCGATTGTCGTCGGCCATCATCCGCATGTCGTCCAGGCGCCGGAGCAATACGCCGGCGGGCTCATCTTATATTCGCTGGGCAATCTTGTGTTCGACCAGTTTCAGCGCGCCGAGACGCAGCGCGGCGAGTTGGCCGAAGTCTGGATGAAGGACCGGAAGGTCGAGCGATGGAAGCTGACGGGGGTGGATATCGGAAGGGCCGGCCCCCGTATTCGCTAGGCGAACGCGGGAACCGGCGACAAGTAACGAAGTGGAGATCAGGCGGCTGAGACCGGCACGAATCGTTTCATGCCGCGGAAGATGAGGAGTCCGGAGCCGATCAGGAGCAAGGTCATGGCTTCGGGAGTTTCTCCGCCCCCATCGCCGGCCGCTCCGGCAACGCCGTATTGAATCTGGCCAACCAGTGGCGCAAAATTTCCGCCTCCCGATACGTCGATGTAGGTCACAGCGACGTCGGACGTGAATCCCCAGAACGTGGCGGGAGGAGCATTCGCGGTGCTCACGCTATAGGTATCGCCCGTGGAGAGCTTCACGACTACAGTTTGCCCTTCCCAGAAACTTGCGATTCGAATCGCGGCGGCCGTAAAGCCGGCACCGAGATTGATGCGGATTCCGTCCGAAGCGTTTCCGCATCCTCCGCCGATCCTGGCCATCTCCGTTCCCCAATCGATATCGTGTGTTTCCGGGCTCGGCGACGCAACAACGGAAAGGTTCGGCGAACCGCAGTACGTGCCGGAGACCGTGATTGGACTGTAGGTAGTGAGGATGCCGCCTGCAACCGGACCCAGGTCGCCGGGTCCGAAATCAATTGTGGTGATTCCCGTTGTGACATTTGAGAAGGCGGTGGTGTCGGAGTACGTCACGGTGGCCCCATGGGCGGAAGCAGCCAGGAAAAAGGCAACGCCGCAGAGGCTGATAGCAAGTCGTTTCATAGAATCTCCTTCGAAAGCCGTTAGCCCGGCGCCGCGGCCAAGGACCGGCATCTTCAATAGCAAGAAGAAGCCGTGGGAGTCGCCACTCGATCTGCGATGGCGACTCCCGGAAAATACTTAGTTGTATTGCGGTACTGAATCTCTCGTACTTCGTTGGTAGGAGAAATCCGTAGGCGATAGCCGAACGGAGGGTTGTGACGGCTGCGACGCGCGCGACGGCTGCGGGGATACGAAGGACTCGACGCGCTTAGCGAACAGGCGAGACCGCCTTACCTCGCCTGGTGCGCAGTGACCTCGCGGACGATCGCGCCTAGCTCCAGGAACGCCTTGAAATCGGTTGGCTTCCTGAAGTATCGGGCTATGCCGAGTTCCGCCATCCGCGCGCGATCGGTGGGAGCGTCAGAAGAGGTCACCACGATGACGGGCGTATCGCCAAACCCCGGCCGCGTCCGAAGCTGGCGCAGTACTTCCAGACCATCGACCATCGGCAGATTCATGTCGAGGAGGACAACGTCGGGGCAGGGACTTCCGCCGGGAGAGCCCATTTTCGCAACGAATTCCAAAGCCTCGGCGCCGTCACGCACCAGGTGGAGTTCGTGCTCAATGTCATGCTGTTTCAGCGCGCGCTGGATCAGAAAGACGTCTGCGGGGTTATCCTCTGCCACGAGAATCCGCAGCACGGCTACTGCCCCTCCGCTTTTCGTAACGCGAAGTGAAGGGTAGCGCCTTCGCCGGACTTGCCTTCAGCCCACATGCGGCCATTGTACCGTTCGACAATTCGCTTGCAGATGGCGAGGCCTAGTCCGGTACCCGGGTATTCCTGCTTGTGCAACCGCTTGAACAGTCCGAAGATTCGGTTGGCATACTGCGGTTCAAAGCCGATGCCGTTGTCTTGTACAGAAACGATCCATTCCGCTCCTTCCTGCCGGACAGAGATTCGGATCTCCGGACGCACATCGGCTTTCCGGTACTTCAGCGAATTCGACAGCAAATTCTGAAACACGTGGGCTAACTGTTGCGTGTCGCCCCGGACCTCCGGGAGATCCGGGGCGGTGATGATGGCTTTGGATTCGTCGATGTGCGCCTTCAGCACCGATAACGCCTCGCTCAATGCCGCCGTGAGGTCCCCGGTTCCGACCGGAATTTCTTCGCCATGCGCCGAACGGGAAAACGACAGAAGATCATGAATCAGCGTCTCCATGCGGTTGACGCCCTGCTGCACGAAGCCCGCGTACTGCGCCAGCGATTCACCCTGACCCATTTCCTGAACAATTAACTGCGTGTAGATGTTCACCATGCGCAGCGGTTCCTGCAGGTCATGGCTGGCGACATAAGCGAACTCCTCGAGTTCGCGATTTGCCCGGCGCAGGGCCTCATTCGATCCGAGAAGCGCCTCTTCCGCCTGCTTGCGCCCCGTGATGTCAAACGCAACACCGGGGAGCCGGCACGGCGCGCCCTGTTCATCCTGGTGACATCGGCCACGCGCGAAAATCCAGCGGACCGAGCCATCTGGTTGGGAAATGCGGCATTCGACTGCAACGTCTCCGACCGTCTGGACGGCTTGCTGGATACTCTCGGCCACGCGCTGCCGGTCGTCGGCGTGAATGCGTTCCACAAACGCAGTGAGCGGTGCGCCGTCCGTGGCACTCGCCGGATCCAGTGAAAAAAGCACGGCAAACGGCACGTTGCAGTAGACGCGGTCCGATCGGACATCCCAATCCCAGGTGCCGATGCCACCTCCTGCCTCGAGCGCGAGCGTCAGCCGCTCCTCACTGGTGCGTACGGCTTCCTCAGCGCGATTGCGTTCGGTCACGTCGCGGGTGGAACCGGCGACCGCCTCTACGTCGCCGGCCGCGCCAATCACCGGAGAGAAGATGTATTCAAAGAACCCGCTTTCTCCAGAGGGTCCGGTAAACGCCGTCTGATCGCGAACGATCGACTTCGTGTCAATGACTTCTTGAATCTGCTTCTGCAGCCTCTCTGCGAGATCCTGAGGATATTCGAGATCGAAAAAGTTCTTGCCAAGGATCTCTTCCAGCGACAGTTGCAACAGTGAGAGAAGCGCCAGATTCGAATACGTGAAACGGCCCTGTAAGTCGAACGTGTAGATAAAGTCCGGTGTGTTTGAGAGCGCGGCGTCGAAAGCGTGCCATTGCCGGAGGAGTTCCGCCTCTGCGTCCTTTCGCTCCGTCACGTCCGTCGTCGCGCCAAGCATTCGGACCGGCTTTCCGTCCTGGTCACGGAATACGCGGGCATCTGTCGAGATCCAGCTAATTACGCCATCCTGACGAATGATTCGAAACTCCATTTGGTAGGGAGCGATGTCCTGCAGGGCCGCAGTGATCGCTGCGCTGACACGAGTCTGATCCTCCGGATGAACACGCAGGGAATAATCCCGCACACTGCCCGGTGAATTGGCACGCGCTACTCCATGAATGTCATAGACACGGTCAGACCATTCGATCCGATCCTGGACGATGTCCCAGTCCCATACTCCGATCCGGCCTGCGTCGAGAGCCAATTTCAGGCGCTCCTCGCTCCGCTCTATCGACTCCTCGGCTCGCCGGCGATCCGTGACATCGCGAAAGACGAGTACGGCCCCGAGCACGCGATGCTGATGGTCCCGGATCGGAGCGGCGCTATCTTCGATGGGTACTTCCTGTCCGGTCTTGCTGATTAGAACCGTGTGGTTTGCAAGGCTCACCACGACTTTTTCCCGAAGGGCTCTTTCGGCCGGGTTTTCCGTCGGAGCGCCGGTGCGTTCGTTCCGAATGACGAACACTTCCGAGATGGGCTTGCCGGCTGCGTCATCTTGGCTCCAGCCGGTCAGCCGTTCGGCAACGGAGTTCTGAAACGTGACGATCCCCTGCGCGTCAGTCGAGATCACCGCATCTCCGATGCTCGACAACGTGGTGTGGAGCAGATCCCGGTCACGTTCGATCTGTCGCTTCGACTCGGTGAGCAGTTCTTCGGCCTGCTGCCGAAGCGACGTTTCGGTCAGTAAATTCTGCAGGCGAAGCTCACTCTTGGTTTGAGACCGCCGGAACGCGTCGTTGAGAATCGCGATGAAGCTCGAGAACCCGAAAAAGATCAGGGAACGAACCAGGTCCGCCGGCTGCGGCACACTGGACTGGTAATTGAGTCCGAGAATCAGGTAATCCGCGGCGCCGATGCTAAGTAATGCGGCCAGAATGCCCGGTCCGACTCCGCCAAACCAGGCTGCGAACATCACCGCGGGAAAGAACGTGATGTAGGGCACGGTGACACCGAGGGTGCCCGAAAGCGCGAGGCGGAGCGCCGCCCCGACAGCAACCGATAGGATCGCGACGCCATACCGTGTCGGGGTTCTCCGCGCGTTACTCTTTGGAACACTTGTGGTTACGGACACAGGGTTCACCGGGCAAATCGGTCTAAAGCTGCTTCAGTATAGCCGCGGCAGCCACTCAGGAGCCGCGCATCTTCTTGCGGTTGGCTCCGATTCCCGCTGGAATGGGACCGCCTCCTCCTTGCGCGGAATGATATCATTCGGCAGTTCAGAAAAAAGAAAAAGTGGGCGATCCAAAATTCTCCGCCACTGTTCTTTTCGGTTGCGTCCCGTTTCACTGCGACCAGAGCTTGAACGCCAAAAGATAGTTTCTGGAGGCTATCGTGATCGAATTCTTCGGAAAGTTGTTCAAGTCCGACTTCATGCCCCACGGGCACTGCTATTTCTGGAAGCCGGAACTCGTCTGGCTCCACGTTACGTCCGACGCGATCATCGCGCTCTCCTATTATTTCATCCCGCTCGCGCTGCTCTACTTTGTTCGCAAACGCCGCGATTTGCCCTTTCACTGGATGTTCATCATGTTCGGGATCTTCATCCTTGGCTGCGGAACGACGCACGTGATGGAGATCTGGACGTTGTGGCACGGCACCTACCGGTTGGCGGGCGTATTTAAAGCGGTTACGGCGATGGCATCGGTGGCTACCGCCATCGCGCTCGTCCCGCTCATTCCAAGAGCCATTGCCCTGCCGAGCCCGGCGCAATTGCAGGCCGCGAACGACGAACTCGAGCAGAAGACACAGTTGATCCAGGCTCTGTCCGCGGATCACGTGACGCGGCTCGAAGAAGAACGCAGGAACGTGTCGCGAGAAATCCATGACGAAGCGGGACAGGCGCTGATTGGCATCAAGCTTGGCCTGCAGGTTCTGGCCCGCCAGATGCCCGCCGAACATCCCGAATTGCGCGAGCAGTTGGATCGATTGAGAGAGCAGGTCAACGAGTCGACAAGCCAGCTTAAGGACATGGCCCGCCGGCTGCGGCCAGTTACCCTCGACGAACTGGGTCTTGAGGATGCCCTTCGGCAGCTTGCCACCGATCTCGAAGAACGCACCGGGCTGCGCGTGAGGATGGATCTGGACGCGCGGCTTACCGATCTTCCACAGTCCGCCGAGATTGCGGTCTACCGCATCGCACAGGAGGCGCTGGCGAATGCCGCGGTCCACGCGGCGGCTAGGGACATATCGATGCAACTTCGTTCCGGAGAGGCCGGCCTCGAACTCGTTGTCCGCGACGACGGATGCGGCTTCGATCCAAAAGCGGCGCCGAAAGGAATGGGACTTCTCGGTATGAAGGAACGCGTCGACATGCTCCGTGGACAGATCCGGATCGTTTCCGGCCGCGGACAGGGAACCATCATTACCGTGGTGTTACCGTCGAAGAAATCACCTGCGGTCGGCGTGGTTTCCTAATTCTTCTCCGACGGATTGGGCCGCCTTGGCGCTTGGACTTGGGCCGCGCCCAGGGCTGACACTGCCGCCGTCTGACAGGTCTCAAGGGCGCCTTCTGCGCTACACTCGCCATGGATTCCCATACGGTTCGCGATCCGCCGGTGCGCCCGAGGCATTGGCCGCGCGAAGGGTTCCGCATGCGAAACTGAGAGATTGAAATTTGTGACTGGATTGGCCCGCGCGAGCCGCGGCTCAACCAATCTCAGGAGGCTTCTTGCCAGGAGCGAAGATTACCGCGCTCGGCTGCTACGCGCCCGAGCGGATATTGACGAACGCCGATTTAGAGAAACTTGTAGAGACTTCCAACGAATGGATTCTTGAGCGGACCGGCATTTCCGAGCGGCATATTGCCGCGCCCGACCAGGCCACCTCGGACCTGGCCTACGAAGCGGCCAAAGTCGCCCTCGCTCAGCGCGGTATTCCGGCTACCGATCTCGATGCGATCATCGTCTGCACTGTAACGCCCGACATGTTGTTCCCGGCGACCGCTTGCCTCGTCCAGAATCGCCTCGGCGCGAAAGGCGCCTGGGGGTTCGACCTGGTCGCCGCCTGCTCCGGTTTTGTGTATGGGCTGACCACGGCAGCCGCCCTGGTTTCCTCCGGAACGCACAAGAAGGTACTCGTCATCGGCGCGGACTGCATGTCGCGGATCATGGATTACAAAGACCGCGCGACCTGCGTTCTGTTCGGCGACGGCGCCGGCGCGATGCTGGTTGAACCAACGGCCGATGGCGAGCAGGGATTTATCGGCCACTTGAATGAGATCGACGGATCCGGGGGCGATTACCTCAAGCAACCCGCCGGCGGCAGCCGCATGCCGTCGACGCACGAGACCGTCGAGCAAAACCTGCACGTCGTGAAGCAGGACGGCCAGCAGGTGTTCAAGTACGCTGTGCGCAAGATGTACGAGGCGTCACGCGACTTACTGGAGCGTCATGGCGTCGAGGCCAAGGACGTCTCCGTGCTAATTCCGCATCAGGCCAACCGGCGTATCATTACCGCGGCCGCCGACCGGTTGGGCATTCCCTCCGAACGCGTGATCATCAACATCGGCAAGTACGGCAACACGACGGCTGGAACCATCCCGCTCGCGACGCGCGACGCCATCGCCGAAGGGAAGTTGAAGAAGGGCGATTTGGTCATGTTCGCCGCGGTTGGCGCGGGATTCACCGTCGGCACCAATCTCTGGCGCTGGCAGTTCTAGAGACTTGGCGCTGCGAGAACTCTCGCGAGGCTCGGGTTGAGGTTCCGGACGAGCCAGGTGGAGACATCGACCCGTCCGGACTGTCCCGGCGCGGCGGAACCCGGTTCGCGCCGCGCACCCACCAAAGCGACGTTACGGCGGAACCCAGTGCGGGCTCCTGGTCGCTAGGTACTCCCGACGACCGTCCAAGGTATCGAGAGGCTTAGTCTGTTTGACACGTCGCGGACCCACAGAGGAACAATATTTCTTTTAGAGTCTGGAAGCTGCCTATGTAATCTGCAATTCGTGAAGAACGTCTTCGGCTTCCTTGTCCTCGCCCTTCGCCAGATCCTTGACGAACGCGACGGCCTCGTCCAACCGCATGCTGGCCATCGCCAGCAGGATGGTCCGTCGGATCGGCCCCAACCGTGGCTGCTTGAGTTTGCGTTGCAGCGCTTCGAACGCCCACTTGTGGCGTGCCGTGCCCAGCGCCAGGATGGCCGCTTCGACGATCTCGTCACTAGCGGAATCCATTCGCGCCGAAACAAGCGGAATCGACGCACTCTCATCGGCAGCGATCAGAGCAGAGAAACACTCGAAGAGCACGTCGCGTTCCTCGTCGCCGATCAGCGCCTTGTACCTCAGCAGAAGAAAAGCCGCGTCCGCGCCCGTCGTAGCGAGCGCGCGAATGGCCCCGACGCGGGCTCGCCACTCCCGGTCCGCCAGAAGTGTCGTCAACTCTTCCAACATTCGCGGGTGGCGCGTGTTGATGAGGCCGACAGCGCAGGCGGCCCTTAGGTCCGGCGCGGTATCGACGCTGCCGCCCCAGACAGGCTCCATCTGGACGTGCCGAATCCCCGCGAGGAACGGCTCCGGCTCATCGTAGTCCAGTTCGACGAGAGCGCCCACAATCGCGGTGAGTGCGGCGCAACCTTTGTCGATCTCGGCGGCCTTCGGGAGAATGCGGTCGAACGCCTTCCGCAGGTAGGGAAGCAGTTCCGTTATCCGGGCTTCGCCGGCCATCCGGGCGGCCTTCTTGACCACCAGGCTGGACCGATCCGCGAGCGCCTTGGCGAGTTGGTTCCTGCCGTCCGCCGTCGCGGCGTCGACCGTGCCCAAGTCGGCTAGCTTTGCCTGGATTGGATCGTTCTTCACCGTCCAAAGATAAAGCGCGAGCGTCGCGGGTCCGCGGCTCCGTTGAGCACGCCATCGCGGACCAGGATCACCGTCGGCGCGGAACCATTAGACCAATCGCCGGAGCGGATAACCTTATGACCCATGGCGGCGAGCGCGTCGGAGGTCTCTTTGGGAATCCGCGATTCGACGTTGAGCCGGCCCGGCGTGAATTCATGGAAATCAAACGAGCCGTAGAAGTGCGCGCTCTGGAAGCGCGGAGCCTCGGCTGCTTCCTGAGGATTCATGCCGAATTCGATGATGTTCAGCAGTACCTGCAACATCGCCTGATCCTGGTTGTCGCCGCCGGGCGTCGACATGACGAAGAGGACCTTTCCGTCTTTCGTTACCAGGGTCGGAGACAGAGTCACGCGCGGACGCTTGCCCGGAGCGAGTTGATTGGCGTGACCCGGTGTGACGACGAAGGACTGCAGACGGGTGGACAGCGGAATCCCCGTGTCTCCGGCAATTACCGATGGCAGCCATGCTCCGCTTGGGGTCGCGACGAAGGCGTTGCCCTTCGAATCGATGACAGTCACGCACGTCGTGTCCTGAATATTGACTGACGAGCCGCTTGTCGGAGGCAGCGGCTCTGTTCCCAGTCCGGGGCGGCTCTCCATGGATGCAACTTTCGGATCGATCAGCTTCCGGCGCTCCGCCGCATACGCCTTCGACAACAGCATCTCTTCCGGAATCTTCGAAAACTTCGGATCGCCGTAGTGGCGGTCGCGGTCCGCGAACGCGAGTTTGACCGCTTCGATTACCGTGTGGAGATACTGCGGGCTGTTGTGGCCCATCGCCTTCAGATCGAAGCCTTCGAGAATATTCAGCGCCTCGATCATCACCGGACCCTGGGTCCAGAACCCGGGCTTGAACACCTCCACATCGCGGTAGGTGCCTGACTTGGGCGTGTCCACTTCCGCCTTGAAACCGGCCAGATCCTCATAGCGAATCAATCCGTCGTTCGCTTCGGAGAATTTCGCCACGCGCTTTGCGATGGTGCCCTTATAGAACAGGTCGTGGACGGCCTGAATCTTCGCAACCCGGTTGCCCTTGGCCTTCTTCTCCGCGTCCACCAGTTCGCGCAGCGTCTTCGCAAGATTCGGCATGTGAACCAGATCGCCGGGCTTGGGCGCGTGTTTGGTCGGATAGAAAAACGAATACGAATCCGGCCACAGCGAGAGCGTCTGCTCGAAGCCCTGCGAGCCTAGCATGCGCGCGAACTCCTCCGCGATGGGAAAGTCACTCGCGTACTCCAAAGCCGGCTGCGCGACCTGCGCAAACGACATGGTTCCGTACTTCGATAGCGCGACGAGCACGCCGTCGAGCAGGCCCGGGAGAACCGCCGCGCGAATACCCTGGCCGGGAATGGGCGGCTTGTGGCCGGCGTTTTCCCAGACTTCGGGCGCCCGCTTTGCGTACCAGTCGACGGTCGCCAGTTTCGGTGCGGTGCCGATTCCCGAGATCGCGACCGGCGCTTTTCCGGCAAGTTGAATCAATATCGGAACTTCTCCGCCGAGGCCAACCCGGCTCTGCTCGGTCACCGCCGCCGTCAGCGTGGCCGCAACTCCGGCGTCGACCGCGTTGCCGCCTTGCGTGAGAATGCGGTAGCCGGCTTCGACCTCCTGATTATTGGCCGATCCCACCATGTGCTTCAAACCGCGCACTGGCGGAAACATAGTCTGTTGGGCGAA
>JBDTTK010000051.1:0-12027 GCA_039930685.1 Bryobacteraceae bacterium
AACGCCCATCCATTCTTTGGCAGCCGAGATTTTAAAGGAGTTATTCAGGCTCGGCAGGAGCGTAATGACTTCCGCCCGGGCAAATGGCATCTCGGTCGGACCCGCGTCGAGAAACCGATGGCCGAACGCCCAGATCCGCGTGCCGTCGATGCGAGTCACAGTGCCGTCGGCGCCGACCGTCATGTCGCCACTCATCAATTGCACGCTAATCATGGAGCCTGGCTCTAGTTTCGACGGGTCGCCCAGGGGACCGCCGGCGCGGACGGCTCCGCCCGATTGTCCTTGCCGGGGGGAGAGGCCCAATGCCTCCAACTGTGGCGTGAACTGCTCCAAGGTGCCTCGGGTGAACCCGGCGAACGAGACCGGAGTCGCGACCTCAATCATGCGCGAACCGCCGGCGTTGACGGCCAAAGGTCCGGGCAGTTTGTCCAGCCACCGCGTGTCGAACGGCGAGTCGACGGCAGCTCGTGGCGAGGCCTGCGGAACGGTGGCGGCGAGCATTTCCTCGATCGGGCGGATGCCGGCAATCGCCTGTTTTGAGAAGGGGAAGGCAAGGGCTACTGCCCCTGCTAGTTTGCCGTCGATGTATACCGGACTGCCGCTCATTCCCGCCATCACGCCGGTTTCGGAAAGCGGTCCACCGGAAAGCCTTCCAAGAATGAGCGACTGTTTCGGCCCCAGATTCTCCAAAACGCCGAGGATCTCGACCTGGAAGTCCTCGACGTTGCCGCCGGCGAACACGGTTCTGCCGATCGCCTTTTGGCCAGCCCGGACCTCCTTCAGGGGCATAATTAGGCTTTGTGCGATGGCAGCGGCCTGGCCAAATCCGATGAACCCTATGAGAGTCAAAACGATAGAAAGAAAAAAGCCGGGCACGTCCCTATTGTAGAGCGGGGTTGTGGCATGGGACGAACGCATAGTTGGCTCCATTGTGGACTGAATGAGGCTATGTTCTACTGAAAGATAGTAATGGCAACGACCGCGGAGAATCTGCCTCGCGTTGGAGTACAGCCCACGTCGGCTCCCCAGATTCCTTGGATTCCAATCCTCTGGATCTCGGCGCTGTTGATCGTGTGCTATTTCCCGATTCTCAAGCCGTTGGTGCTTCAATGGGCTACTGATGAAGACGTCGGCCACGGGTTTTTTGTGCCTCTGGTTGCCGGATACATCGCTTGGCAGCGTAGGGATGATATTCTCGCCACTCGCCTCCAGCCGTCGTTTTGGGGGATCGTGGTGGTCGTTTGGGGTGCTTTGCAGGCCTATTTTGGCTTGCTTGGCGCTGAGTTGTTCCTTCAGCGGTCCGCGTTTCTGATTTCCATGGTCGGTGTGCTGTTGATGGTTGGGGGAATGCCGCTCGTGCGTGTTCTCCTATTTCCCTTGTGCCTGCTGCCATTCATGATTCCACTGCCGACAGTGGTTTACAGTCAGATTACTTTTCCTCTACAGCTGTTCGCGAGCCAGGTCGCAGAGACGGTTCTAGGGTGGCTGGATATACCTGTGCTGCGCGACGGGAATATCCTCGAGCTGGCCAGCCAAAAGTTGTCGGTTGTGGAGGCTTGCAGCGGAATTCGCTCCCTACTTAGCCTCACTTTTCTGTCGTTGATTTACGCTTATTTCTTCGATACGCGGATCTGGATGCGCTGGGCCTTGCTGGCCGGGACGATCCCCATCGCAATTTTGGCCAACGCGGGACGAGTGGCGCTGACCGGATATCTGAGCGAAATTGACGTAGAACTGGCTCGCGGAGTATTTCATAGCGTCGAAGGATGGGTCATCTTTCTGATCGCATTGATTCTTCTGGTCTTGCTGCACCGGACCTTGGTCTTCGTGGCAAACCGGTTTGAGAAACGGGCGGTCGCGCCTGAGGTTACCGCGGTTCCGGAGGAGCCCAATGAATAAGTCGTTGATTCTGGTTAGCGTTCTCCTTATAGCCCAGGCGACCGCCCTCTATAGCGGCCGGCGCACCGAAGTCATTCCACTTTCCCCGCCGTTGGCGCAATTTCCAACCACGATTGACGAATGGTCGATGGTCCAGGAAGGCGTTGTCGACGCCGAAACACAGGCTGTTCTCAGGGCCGACGACACACTAACCCGAGTGTATGGCCGAGGCAGACAGGGCGCCAGCCTTTTCATCGCCGCATTCAAATCCCAGCGGGCCGGGAAGGCTCCGCACTCGCCCAAGAACTGTTTGCCGGGAAGCGGCTGGGTGCAAACCGTATCGGATCATGTCATGGTCGACGTTCCTAACCACTCGCCGATCGAAGTCAACCGTTATGTCGTAGCGCGCGGTGAGGCGAAAAGCCTCGTTCTTTACTGGTATCAGTCCCGCGATCGGTCGATTGCTAGCGAGTACACGGCGAAGCTCTACGTGATCGCGGACGCCATCCGGTTGAACCGCACCGATACCGCGTTAGTGCGGGTTATCATCCCACTCGGACCGGAAACGGATCCGAATGCGGCGACCAAGGTCGCGAAGGATTTCGTCCAAAGTATCTACCCGAAACTGCGGGCGTTTCTTCCCGCGTAGGATTCGACGTCGCGGAGCGGAGATGCGCTGGCGAAAGGCCCGGCGGCGCGTGTACCATAGCAACCTATGCGGCTCCGCTCTCAAATACGCCTCGCCGGTCTAGGCATTCCTTCTCTTCTCGCAGTTCAAACCTTCGCGCAAACTCCGCCCTCTGGCACGCCGCCACCGGCGTCCGGCGCGCGCCCCGCGACAACCGTACCTGTTCCGGACCCAGCGGCACAGTCGAACGATCAGGTCCTCAAGGCGATCGACGACCTGATGTGGTATCAAAAGCTCGGCGACGTCGCTGACATCGACAAGATTACATATCCCAGCCTCCCGCCCCACCGGAATCCGAATCCAACGGCACCAGGCGCCGGCAATCCGATGCTGGTGCACGCGTATACGTTTATCCCGAAGAAGCTGGACAAGACCAAGAAGCATCCGTTCCTGATCATGGTGCACGGCGGAGTGCACTCGAACTTCACGTCCGCCTCGGCGCATATCGTGCGCGAGTTGCTGGACCGCGGCTATTCGATCATTGCGCCGGACTATCGGGGCAGCACCGGCTACGGACGCGGCTATTACGAAGCCATCGACTACGGCGGACGCGAGGTCGACGACGCGTACGCGTGCCGCGCCTGGATGCTCGAGGAGTACGATTTCTTCGATTCGAAGCGCGTCGGCATCATCGGCTGGAGCCACGGCGGCCTGATCACCCTGATGAACCTTTTCCAGCATCCGGACGATTTCGCGGTCGCCTACGCGGGCGTCCCCGTCAGCGATCTGGTGCTCCGGTTGGGCTACCAGACGGATTCGTACCGGGCCCTCTACTCGGCCCCGTATCACATTGGGAAAACAGTCCGCGAGGACATTGGCGAATACCGCAAGCGTTCGCCGGTCAACTTCGTCTCGAAGCTACAGACTCCGCTGCTTATCCACACGAACACGAACGACGAAGACGTGAACTTCATCGAGGTCCAGAGCCTGATCACCGCGCTCAAAGCGGAGGGAAAGAAGTTCGAATACAAGATCTACCAGAACGCGCCCGGGGGCCATACTTTCAACCGGCTCGACACGCGGTTCGCGCGCGAATCCCGCAAGGAGGTCTGGCAGTTCCTCGGCCAATATCTGAAGCCCTAGTTCGGACAGTGGCCGAGGTTGCGCTACGATGCACAGACGGATGCTTCGTATCGCTATTTACATCTCGTTCCTCTCGTGTCCAGGCGCGTTCTCGCAGGTCGAATGGCCCGTCAACGGTGGGCCGGACAACATTCGCTATTCGACTCTCGGGCAGATCACGCCGGACAACGTGACTAAACTGCAGGTCGCCTGGCGCTACGACTCGCACGACGAATTCAAGGATTCCGAAATGCAGTCGAATCCGATCGTCGTCGACCGTGTCATGTACATCACGACGCCGAAACTCCGGGTGGTGGCGCTCGACGCCGCCACTGGACGCGAGATCTGGACCTTCGATCCCAACCTGGGCCGTGCGGTCACGAGCCACTTCCGAAATCGCGGCGTTGCGGTCCACGGGGACCGGCTGTACTTCACGCATCGCAATTCTCTCTGGGCACTGAACCGCAAAACTGGAAAGCCGGTCCCGTCCTTTGGCGACGAGGGCCGTCTCGATCTGCGGCGTGACCTCGAGCGTCCCGTCGAGAGCGTCACGGTGAGCGCCAGCAGTCCGCCGGTGTTCTTCGAAGATCTGATCCTTCTCGGCAGTACCGTGAGCGAGTCGCTGCCCGGGTCTCCCGGACACATCCGCGCGTATGAAATCGCGACGGGAAAGCTGCGGTGGATCTTCCATACGATTCCGCAGCCTGGCGAGTTCGGGTACGATACGTGGCCCAAGGATGCGTGGAAGGTGAACGGCGGCGCCAACGCCTGGGGCGGTGTGACCATCGACGCGAAGAACGGGATTCTGTTCGCCGCGACCGGATCGGCGTCGTTTGACTTTTATGGTGCGAACCGCGTCGGCGACAACCTGTTCGCCAATTGCCTGCTCGCACTCGACGCGCGCACAGGAAAGCGCATCTGGCATTTTCAGGCGGTCAAGCACGACGTCTGGGACATGGACTTTCCGGCGTCGCCCAACCTCGTCACCGTCCGCCGGGATGGCAAAGAGGTCGAAGCGGTCGCGCAACTAACCAAGCAGGGCTTCGTGTATCTGTTCGACCGCAAGAGCGGTAAGCCGCTCTTCCCGATCGAATACCGCAAAGTGCCGCCCTCGCCTGTCGACGGCGAAGCGCTGTCCGGCACACAGCCGTATCCGGTGAAGCCTCCGCCGTACACGCGGCAGATCCTCACCGAGAACATGCTGACGAACCGGACGCCGGAGGCACATGCAGCGGTACTGGCGCAGTTTCGCAAGCTCCGCTCGAAGGGCATGTACTACCCGCCGACGGTCCAAGGCACGGTCGTATTTCCCGGCTTCGACGGCGGCGGCGAATGGGGCGGCGCCGCCTTCGACCCAGCGACCGGACTCTACTATGTCAACTCGAATGAGATGGCGTGGATCCTGCGGCTGGTTCCGCGGGCCGGCGACACGCTGTTCAAGAGTTACTGCGCAAGCTGCCACCGCGAGGACCTGCAGGGCACACCACCGCAATTCCCGTCACTCGTCGGCATCGCGAAAAAGCGGACGCGGGCCGAACTGGCCACGATCATTCGCGACGGCAACGGTCGCATGCCGGGATTCGGCTTTCTCCCGCCGGAAACGATCGGCGACCTGCTCGATTTCCTGACCACAGGTAAAGACAAGATCGCAGAGCAGCAGCAGGATCCAAACTGGCAGAAATACCGGATCGACGGCTACAACCTGTTCCTCGATCCGGAAGGCTATCCAGCCATCGCGCCGCCATGGGGCACGCTGAATGCGATCGACCTGAACAAAGGCGAGATCCGCTGGAAAATTCCGTTCGGCGAATATCCGGAACTGGCGGCGAAGGGCATGAAAAACACCGGCACCGACAATTACGGCGGTCCGGTAGTCACGGCCAATGGGCTCCTGTTCATCGGCGCGACATCGTGGGACAAGAAGTTCCACGCGTACGACAAGCTCACCGGCAAGTTGCTCTGGGAGACCACCCTTCCGGCGGCGGGAAATGCCACGCCGTCGATTTACGAACTAGGCGGACGCGAGTACGTAGCTATCGTATGCGGCGGCGGGAAGAACGGCGCTCCGTCGGGCGGGAGCGTCGTCGCTTTCGCGCTCCCGGCGAACTAGCAGGAATCCCGCCACCGTGTCGGCCAACCCGAGGGCGTCGATCACATGTGGCACACGCTTGCCCTCCCGGTTTCCGGGTCTGATCCCAAAACAGAGTCGGCAGGAGGCGATCCCCCTGCGCCTCTCCCTCGCGCGAAAAACGAGATTGCAGCGTGGCTACGGCTGCTTCGGCGTCTCCGCGACGCTGCCGCCTAGGCCTGCGTAGGTTTCCTTCACCTTGGTGACTTTGGAATTCGCGAAGGTGACGAAAGAGACTTTGCCCGGGGGGCGGCCGTAGATCCAGTCTTCGGTTTCGAGGCCGTCCTTGGTTTCGCGGGTCTTGTGATCGGGGCGGCCCATGGCGAGCAGCACTTCGTCGCGCGTCATGCCGACGGTCGCGCGCTTGTCCTTGATCGCCTGCTGCATCTCCGGAGTGAGTGACTCGACAAAGTTCTCGGTCACGGTGTGTTTGTCGAAATCGAGGATGGGCGCGAGGATTTTCTTGATCTCGCTCGCCTGCAATGGCGGCAGCGGTTTGCCAAAGTCCAGAGTAAGCGTTGTTCCGCTGGGCGCGTTGGTCGGAACGCCGCCTTGATTTGCGGGGCGGCTCGATCCGCCCATGCCGATCTCGATGTGGTCCGTCCATTTGCGCTTGATCTTGGATCCGCCGTTCAGCTCGAGGACGATTTTCTCGTTCTCGACGTCGACTTTGGTGACCTGGATGCTGTCGCCGACGCGCGCGGCGGAACCGAACTGGCGGTTCCAGTCTTCCCACTGTTTCTTATTGAATGTGCCGTCTGCTTCGAATTGGAGGTTCTTCTTCGAGCGCGGGATGACTACCTTGGCGGTCGCGTATTCGGCGGTGAGGCCGCGCACGATTTCAATCCGCTGATCGAACGAGAGCTTCTTCTCATCTCCATACAACGCGGAGATGGCAAGGAACGCGGCCAATAGTCGCGGAGACATTCCGAACCTTGAGTAGCCGCTGTCGCGGATTTTGCGGGGGGCGTCGATCTTAACCGGCAACTTCATCGTAGCGTCCTGCCTGTCCAAGCGGAGCGCGCCACAGCATGTAGAACAGAACTACAACGATTGCCGTCGTCAGCAGACTGCCTTCCGGGCCGTAGTCGCCGCCGCTCACCAGCACGCCGGAGTTCCAGCGCACTGTCAAGCCCGTCACACTTATTGTAAACCCGCTGAGTTTGACGCCGAACAACGGGAGCGCCCAGTTCCAGCCGTAGTGCAATCCGATGGGCAGCCACAGCGTCCCGGTCCGGACGTACGCGAACCCGAGCAGCACGCCCCAAAGGATCGTGTTCAGGATGCCGAGGATCGTCGCGCTGTTGTTGCCCATGTGGGCGAGTCCGAAGAGGATGCTGACCGGGAGGATCGTTGAAAAGGCGCCGAACGTCCGCACGAGCACTTGAAACGCGTACCCGTGAAACAGCAACTCCTCGCCGAACGCGCCGAAAAGCAGAACGGCCGAAACGAAAAGCAGGCTGGGCCACTGCGGCGAGGTCTTGAACTCGAGCGAGGCTAGCCCGAACACGACGGGCACCAGCATCACGGCGACCGCGGCGACCGCGCCCATGCCGATGCCGGCGAACAGCGTCCGGCGCGCGCCGGTCGACCACGCCAGCCCAACCTGGGTCATTCTGCTGCCTTCGTGGATGCGCAGCGAGACGCCGTTCGCGATGGCAGCGGAGGCAAACACCGCCATCACCGATCCGATAAAAAAGAATTCGTTGGATTGGCCGCTGGGGCCGGTAGTGAGCGCGCGAACGATCGTGCCGAACACCATCAGGCAGACGATCGCCAGGAACCCGAAGATTCCTACTCGCAGCAGGATTGCGAGGCGGTCCGGGGGTCTGGGCGGTTCGACTGGCTCGGTAGATCGGCGGAGCGGTTCCATGTACGCGTTAGCGACCGGCGCCGCGCGCCATCGGCTCTTCGGTCCGGACTCGGACACCGCGCGGCGACACCTTGGCCGCCAATACCTGGGCGCCTTCCCGGATTATGGCTTCCGCGACGCGCTGCCCTGCGCCCGGTTCGACGAGAAACAGCACGCAGCCGCCGCCGCCCGCTCCGCAGACTTTCGCGCCTTGGGTGCCGGCACGGCGGCTGACGGTAATCAGCCGGTCGATTAGCGGCGTGGTGATGCCAGGGGCGTTCCGTTTACGATTGGACCACTCTTCGCGGAGCAGCCGTCCGGTCTCGGTCCAGTCACCGCGGGTAAGCGCATCGCGCATTCCGTTGGCGATTCCGGCGATCGTGGAGAAGTTCCGGTGGACCCTCTTGTCGCCGCCGATGTGCGCCTTGGTGACTTCCCAATTGTTGATTCCGGAGTTGCGAGGTTCGCCCGTGTAGGCAAGGACAAAACGGCTATTCAATTCGGCGTGGTCGACCGGAATCGCCTTGCGGACCAGGCCGTCCACGCGCAATTCGATCGCATTAACGCCGCCGTACATGGCCGGATAGTAATCCTGGCAGCCGGTCGAAACGCGGATGATCTGTGCTTCGATATTCTGCGAAATTTCGCGCAGTTTCTCGATGGAATAGCGCGTGCCACAGTATTCGTTCAAAGCGCTGGTAGCCGCAATGATCATGGCCGACGAGCCGGAGATTCCGGCGCCTGCCGGCGACTCCGAATCCGTTTCGATCTCGAGTCCGCCCTCGGGGCGGAAGAAACGAAGGATGTGCGCGGCGAGCGCCAGTTTGTGAGTCTTGGCCGCAAGCAGCACATCGAGCGATTCGTAGACCTGTTCGCGGACGAGATCGCGCGAGCGAATGATGATCTTGGAGTCCGCCCGGCTCCGAAGCGTGCAACTGGTGAAGATATTGACGGCGAAATTTACCGTAACGCCCTTGTCGTGAAACAAATAGAGCGGCCAGATGTCCAGCGTTCCGCCAGCCAGATCGACGCGGCATGGAGCTTGCGATGTAATCTTCATCTCGTTGCGCTACGCGCTTCGCCCCAGTATAGCCGCAAGGCGCAATGCCAGCCTCAATGTGACGCCTTCCGGATCGCGATCGGGGTTGTAGTTTGTGATTGCCGCCGCGCGCAGTTCGGGCCAGGACGCGACTAGTTCCACTGCATCGAGAAGTTGGGCCGGAGTCAATCCCCCGGCCGCCTGAAAATTAACTCCTGGGGACAGTTGTGGATCGACGACGTCGAGATCGATGTGAAGGTAGAGGCCGGATGAGACGGCGCGAGTCGACTCGGCGGCTTTACGGAAGCGGTCCAGCGTCCAGCCTTTGGACTCCACGATGCCGATCGGCGAAGCTTCGAGACGAACGCGCTCGGCGGGGTCGAGATCACGCGTCCCGGCTAACAGGACCCGAGACTCCTCGACGTGGGTTGCCAACCCCGCCGCATTCCGAATTCCCGAATGGCAGGCGCCGGTCGCGACGGCCAGCGCCATTCCTTCGATCGAGCCGCTGACGGTCGTCTCCGGAGTGTTGAAGTCACCGTGGGCGTCGAACCAAATGACGCCAGCGCGGTCCGCGCCCATGCCGGCGAGGGTGCCGGAAGCAGTACTGCAATTTCCCGCGACCACCAGCGCACGGGAGTTCGTCGAGAGCGCGCCCCGCACCGCGCACGAAATCCGGGAGTTCATGGCGCAAACCGCGTCGACATCGGACGGCGATTCGGGGGGCAGTTCGACGACTTGGTGCAGCCACTGCAGCGAATCGAGAATCCGCGTGGCTCCAAGCCCGACCTCGACGTCGCGGGCTGCCAAGTGATAGGGAACAACAATGAGAGGAATCACGCGTCCGCCGCCGGTTTGGTCGATGTGTGCAGGGCAACCAGCAAGCCAGCATTAAGGAGGGCGAGAACGGTAGAAACCTTCCAGGCCAGGGAAGGCAGTGCTTCCGTTGTCATTGCGAGCGAGAGTGCGTCTCCAAATCCGGGTGGTCCGAAGACGATCAGGGCCAGTGTGCCGAGGAAAATCAGGCGCAGGACGCCTTTGGCGACTCCTGCTGAGAACTTGAGCGTAAGGAGAGCGGTCACTTCGGCGACCAGGACCGCGGCGAGCAGACTCATGACCGAGCCGCTGACCAGGACCGCAGTTGGGGGCACCAGAATCTTTCCGAACCAATGCTGAATGTTCACGACGGCGAAGCCCATCGCGAGCATAAGTGTTGCAACACCCCAGCCGTATAAAGAGACGAGCGCAATTCTCGCCGGGTAAACGATGGGCGCTTGCAGAGCGCCTCCATCGACAGAAAGCAGCTCGGCCATCAACGGTCCGGCGAATAGCAGTCCAATCGAGCCGTACGCGAGGATGTATCGGGTGTCCAGGAAGTCGAAGCCCTTCATCCAGGGAACCAGAACTCCAAACGCAGCCAGGATGAGGACGGTGAGGAGGCCGCTTCGCAGATTTACCTTGCGGAGGAGCTGTCCGCTTTCATAGGCGAAGGCAGTGGCGAAGTTGGACATCCAGACGCCATCATACCGGACCGGTTCCCACGCTCAAAATGTAGCTGTTCGATTCTCTATTGAAGTGGTACCGTGGTCACATGGAGGCTCAGGGATTCCCCGCATTCCAGTTGTAAGGGGCACCCTTATTGGGACTTAGGGCGATTCCGTCTCAGGTGTCACGCTAATCTGAGCCGCACCTCGGGCCGATAGAGTTATTGTAGTGAGGAATTCTATGCTGGATCGACGAGTAGAACCGCGAATGCTTTGCGCGGATATGGTAGACGTGCAGTGGAAAGACCAAAGTGGACGGACTCGTCACAGCGTCGCCAATTTGGAAGATATTTCGCTCTCCGGCGCATGCCTCCAAATGGATAAACCCATACAGCTCAACAGCACAGTACGCATCACCTATCCGAACGGCGTTTTGAATGGGCGCATCCGTTATTGCGTCTTCCGTGAAATTGGATACTTTCTCGGGGTAGAATTCGACCCGGGTTGCCGCTGGTCGCAGAAAGAATTCCAACCGCAGCATATGTTAGATCCGCGACGCCTTTTGATCAAAGACGTTGAACCGCCGAAGGCCATTCAGGCTCAAAAGACCGCCTAAGGCCCGGAGTCAGGCTAAGCCGTTAGTTTCGCGGTCAGCATCCACTTCAAGATTCCGCTGGGCAACGGTCCGAAGCTACCTAAGTCCATTCGAATCAATGCGCCCTTCTTAAAATCGACCAACATTTCCGGTGCGCCAAGCAGATATGCCGCCGTTGAGCTGAAAAGAGGCTCATGGCCGACGACCAGAACCCCTTCTTCCTCCCGATGCGTGCGGATTTCGTCCCAAACCGCGTCCGGACTCGAATTGGGGACCAGACACGACGTGAGCACCACATCGCCCTTGTAGCCCAGAACCTCCGACGCGATCGCGGCAGTCTCACGGGCACGCCGGTATGGACTTGTGAGAATGAGCGAAGGCGCTAGGTCGGCCTTTGCAAACACGAGAGTTCGATACAACTTCTCCTGCCCTTCACGAGTCAGCGCGCGTTCGGCATCCGGCTTTCCGGGACGGCCATCCTCGGCGATTCCGTGACGTAATAGATACACTCTCATCGCGATTCTCGGCACTGATATTACGTGCCGCCCTCATTCTGGCATACTGGCAGTCGCGTGACCCTCAACCGCCGGATGCTCAATCCTGAAACGATCGCGCTGGTCTGCGCCGGCGGCGCCGCGGTCTGCACGGTGATCTCGATTGCCGCTACGCAGATTCTGCTCGGCGGCGCGGTTCTGGCAATCGTGGCGGGCCGCATTCGTCCGCGGGTTCCGCCGATTCTTTGGCCGCTCGGTGTGTGGTTCGTTTGGACGCTGTTATCGATTCTCGTGAACGGTCATGCGATACAGGCGTTGCCGCAGGTCAAGAAGTTCTACGTGTACCTGGTCTTGCTGGCGATTCCCACGGCCGTCCAGGGGCTGGCCCGAGTGGGCGTGGTGCTCCGATGGTTGGCGGCGGCCGCGGCAGCCTCGTCGGCGTGGAGCGTCGTTCAGTTTTACGAGAAATACTCCGCTTCGGTCGAGCAGAACCGGAGCTTCTACGAGTTCTACGTCGGCGACCGCGTGACAGGATTCATGAGCCACTGGATGACGTTCGGCGGCGAAATGATGATCGTGGTGCTGCTGATCGGTGGCTTCGTTTTGTTCGCTCCGTCCGACGCGCGGCGCGAGAAGGTATGGTTTTCCGCCGCGGCCGTCCTGATTACGTTAGGTCTGATTCTGGCCTGGACGCGCGGCATGTGGGTCGGCGCGGCGGCGGGCGGTCTGATTCTTCTTTGGAACTGGCGCCGCTGGAGCGTGTTGCTGGCGCCGGTACCCGTCGTCTTGATTTTAGTCCTGAATCCT
>JBDTTK010000052.1:0-12010 GCA_039930685.1 Bryobacteraceae bacterium
GAACGCGGCAATACGCCACGCAGGCACTGAACGGGTCCATCCCAATAGGCGGCGTCTCAGCGAGGAACTTCGAGCCCGAATGCCGTCGTGAGAACTGGCAACGTGGGGTGTTTCGTATGACGATCCGGGGCACACCATGCTTCTCGATCAGTTTCGAGAATACTTCGTATTCCACGCTCATGCGCTTGCCCCCCGAGTCACTTCTCGATTCAGATAACATTCCACCATGGACTGGAGCGTGCTGAGCGACCCTAAGGCGAACCTCGGCGACGATACGATTGCCGAACTGGGCAAGCTCGACTCCGATGCCCGTACGGAACTGCTCAAAGAACTCGGGACGATCGTAATTAAGAACCTGGAGGAGATGATTCACCCGTGGTTCTCGAGGGGCATGCATGATTGGGCCGACGTCGATGTCTACGCGGCCGAGATGCGAGGGAATGTGCTTGTCTTGCACTTCATTGCAGACCATTACAACTACAACTTCGCGCAGTCGGGCTCGGACTGGGCGGACCACTACGTGTTCGCCGGCGAAGCACATCTGGCCGGCGGCAAGCGGAATCATGAGACATTCGCGCTCGAACGCCACGTTCATCTGACCGAGCATCAGCACGACGACTACGAGTCGCGCAAAACTATCGACACAGTGCGCGCCGAGATGCGCGCAAAGCGGGTCTTTGGCCGCCCAGACTGACCCGGGGCGGAAACGGGAACCAGACCATAACGCGACCGGCGAGAGCAACATCCTGCCCCTCCCAGTCCCCGATTCCGGCTTCGTTTCGGATGCTGCTTAGCCGGCGCATTTTCGAAAACGGCTAACGCGCACCCGCAGAACAACCAGACGGCGACGACAGGGATGATCCAATTCTCCACCAGCCGAACTCCGCCTAAAAGAGTCTAAAATCATAGCCAGTCCCCATGCGCATTCTTCTCGTTCTGGCGTCCTCCGCCATCGTCTTTGCCCAGGCCCCCGCGCCTCCGAACCCGCTCGCGCCCTTCGTCAAAGAGAACTACACGAAGTACGAGTACCGCATCGCGATGCGCGACGGCGTCAAGCTGTTCACGTCGGTGTATCTCTCAAAGGACGTCTTCTCCGACGGCAAGACCTACCCGGTGATGTTCGACCGGACCCCCTACAGCGTCCGCCCGTATGGGCCCGACCAATACCGCGACTCGCTAGGTCCCTCCGAACTCTTCACGCGTGAGAAGTTCATCTTCGTCTACCAGGACGTTCGAGGCCGCTACATGAGCGAAGGCGTCTTCGTCAACATCCGCCCTCACAACCCGAAGAAGGGCCCGAAGGACACCGACGAAAGCACCGACACCTACGACACCATCGACTGGCTCGTCAAGAATTTGCCCGGCGTTGTCCCCAAGGTCGGCATGTGGGGCATCTCGCAGCCCGGCTTCTACACCAGCGCCGGAATGATCGACGCGCATCCGGCGCTGGTCGCCGCCTCTCCGCAAGCGCCTGTTACGGACTACTATTTGGGCGACGACAACTTCCACAACGGCGCCTTCATGCTGGCAGCCAACTTCGGTTTCTATCAGGGATTCAAGCCTCAGCCAAATCCGCTGCTTCCCCCGCGAATGCTCCCGCTCGAATATGGAACGCCCGACGGCTATGAGTTCTACCTGAACCTCGGTCCGCTGGCGAACGCCGAGGAGAAGTACTTCAAACGCGAGAATCCGTACTGGGATCAGAACATGGAGCACACGACCTACGACGACGTTTGGCAGTCGCGCTCGATTTGGAAACACCTGAAGAACATCAAGCCCGCCGTGCTGACCGTCGGAGGCTGGTTCGACGCCGAAGACCTGCAGGGCCCCCTCCGCACTTTCGAATTCATGGAGAAGAACTCGCCGCCCGAAGGCAACACCCTCGTAATGGGTCCCTGGACGCACGGCGGATTCTCGCGTGGCGACGGCGACCGGGTCGGCAACGTCAGCTTTGGGTCGAAGACGGGAGTCTACTATCGCGAGAAGATCGAGTTCGCGTTCTTCCTCCAGCACCTCAAATCGAAAGGCGAAACCAAATTCCCCAAGGCATGGGTGTTTGAAACTGGCACCAATCAATGGCGGAAGTTCGACGCGTGGCCGCCCAAGTCCGCGCAGGCGAAGACCGTCTTCCTGGATGCCAAGGGCCAACTCGCCTGGCAGCAGCCTGCATCCGCGAGCTTCGACGAGTACGTTTCCGATCCCAACAAACCCGTGCCTTACATCGGCCAGATCGTCACGGGCATGCGCGGCGACTACATGACGGAAGACCAGCGCTTCGCGGCCGCGCGGCCCGACGTTCTTGTCTATCGTTCGGAGATCCTCGCCCACGACGTCACCGTCTTCGGGCCGATCGGCGTCGACCTCAAGGTGTCGACTTCGGGCACCGACTCTGATTTCGACATCAAGGTCATAGACGTTTACCCTGGCGACTACCCGGAGCCGAACGTCCCCGCCAACCCCCGCGCCGAACCTGCGAATGCCATCAAGATGGGCGGCTACCAGCAGCTTGTCCGCGGAGAACCGTTCCGAGGGAAGTTCCGCAAGAGCTTCGAGAAGCCGATCCCGTTCGAGCCCGGTAAGCCGGACCGCATTGCGTTCAACCTGCCGGACATCGCGCACACCTTCCGCGCCGGGCACCGCATCATGATTCAGGTGCAAAGCTCCTGGTTTCCGCTGACGGACCGCAATCCGCAGAAGTTCATGGAGATTCCGAAAGCTGCTGCCGCGGACTTTGTGAAGGCGACGCAGCGCGTCTACGTCGGCGGCGCCGACGGATCGCGCATCACGTTGCGGGTGGCCGATGAGCTGTCGCCGCGATAGCTGGATTACCGGCCCGCGGCTGCGTGGATGGCATTGGCGATGGCCGCCATCGTCTGCGCCGATTTCGGAGGCGAGACGATTTTCGGGAAGCCGCTGGTTTTGTCGACGGTCGAATCCGGGTCGACGAAGTTATAGGTCTGGATCTTGTTCCGCTCATCGCGAATCCGAACGTTGAGGTAGTTCAGACCTTGGGCGTCGCGCATGGCCTTGGCATCCACCAAGTTCGTGAGCGCTGTTTCAAAAGGCTTGGTGTTACACGGCCCGCCTTGCGGCATGGGATCGAACGAGATCTTACCCTGACCGATCTTCAGCGTGACTGGATGTGCCCCGGTGAGCGTGTGGTGATGGCCGACTAAGAACGGAAACTCCGCGCCCGCGCGGAGCGCCTGGCGAGCGGTCGCGTCGAACAACGCGTATTGCTGCGTCCGCCATTGCACCTTGGAGAGGGCGATCAGCCCGTCGCGATTCGATGGATCGTGCCGCAGCACGTCATTCGCGAGACGCCCGGCCTCGACGAAGTCGCCGCGTTCATACGCCGAATTGGCTTGGCCGAGTTCGGCGGACATGTCGCGCTGCGAGGGCGCGGGGATGCGCGCGGGCGGTTCCGGCTCGGAGCGGATGAGCGCGCTAACCGGTCCGCCCGAAGTTCGGGCTAGCGGATTGACGGCCTCCGGACGCGTGGTTTCCGGCACCTGTGCCGACTGCGCGGGACGAGCGCCATTGCCAGAGAAATAGAATTCGCCGATGACGCTCGAAACGGTCCACGGCAACTGCGCCTGTTTCGAGTCCGCGTAGACGCGTTCGCGGACGCGGTTGAAGACCTGGTCGAGGCTCAGGCCCGGTTCCGACAGCGCCTTGATGAGATGCGACGTGAAGAGGCCGTTCTTGCCACCGGGGTTGTCGTCGGCCGTGCGGCCTGGAGCGGTCGCGAATGCGATGAGAGTTCCTTTGCCGGTGCCCATGGCCGCGAGTCCGCCTCCGGCTCCGCGGGTGGTGCGGAAGGGGTTGTTGCGGCAGGCGTCGAGCACCAGAATGGCGAGGCGCGCTCCGGCTTGGTCCATGCGCTCCTGGATGCGCGAGGCGGAATAGGAGACGTACTTGGCGTCAGCCTCGTCCTTGGCGTCGAAATCGATGGGGATCAGATAGTTCTCGCCGGCGAGCTGGATTCCGTGTCCGGCGTAGAAGAACAGTGCCACGTCGCCCGGGCGGATTTGGGCGATGAAGCCGTCGATGGACTGTTCGAGCTGGCGCAGATTGGCGTCAACCACAACCTTGGTTTCAAACCCGAGCTTCCCAAGGGAGTCGCCCATAGCGCGTGCGTCGTTCTTCGGATTGTTGAGCGGCCACTTGGGGTACGCCTGATTGCCGACGATCAGAGCTTTGCGCGGACTGGCTGCTTCGAACTTGAGATCGCGTTGGGGCGGCTGGGCAAATGCGGTGGCGGTAAAGACGAGAACGGCCAATAGTGTCGCACCGGCGATCGACGCGGCAGCATTCGGATCGCGGATCGAAGCGCCTTCGCCTTCGCGATACCTGTTCATGGTTGGAGTATAACGGAACCCATTCATGATCATGCCAACTTTCCATTTCTCCACGGAGAGGAGCGAATGGTACAGCGACGGCCATGCGCCTCCGTGTGTTAGGCCATGCACAGAAGGCCGAACGCCATCACGTCCTCCTATAAGGGACCGCGTGATTTGATTGGGATTTGGGTCAGCTCGAAGTGACGCCTAGGGGATGTTCGTGTTACCGCGGTGGAAGATGCGCTTCATCAGCCGATCGGCTTCGGTGCCGAACTCGCGGCCGATGTTGAAGATGGCGCCGTACATGAGCTGTTCATTTCCGGCGCGGAGGCCCTGCGCGGACCATTTCGAGTGCGGCTGCCAATTCGTGGCAATCATTCCCGCGAGGTAGCCCGAAAGAATGCGCGAGATATGGATTCGAGTTTTCCCCTCGCGGTTTACGGTCAAGACGTTCTGAAGGACCGCGTGGCCGATCCGCGCGGCGGGGTTTGTCGCTGTCGTGGGAACGTAGCGCGTATCGTGTCCCAGGCCCCAGGCGCCGATGGACAGGAAAGAATTGCGAATCACGTAGGTCGCGTACTGCGATGCGTAGCGTTTACTGTAGCCTTCGACGCCTCCGCCCCAGGAATATTGGCGTCCCTGCGCTTGCGAGATGGCTGCGGAGATACCGGTGCGAAGCCAGGGATTCGGAGTCGTGAAGGTTTGCCGCATGAAGAGCTGCCAACGCTTTTCGTTCGTCAGCGGCACATAGGTTCCAGCCGGGACGACGGCTCCGAACAGAGGATGAACCGCAATCGGATCGACCGCCGGCACCGCCGGCTGCACGGACAACGCCGCTGTTGCTTCGACCGGGGGAGGCGGCGGCCCTTCTTCCTGGGCAAAACAGGCGCTACAGGCGAGCAGGCAGGGAATGGCTAACCACCAAGACTCAATTCCCTTAGACATAGCAATCCACCCTTAGCCTGACGCGTCGAGATGAATAAGGGTTACCGCGCTTCAGTATGGTCCTCTAGGACTTCGAGACGAATGTGATCCGGTCCTTCGATGAAGAAATATTTAACTTTGCCGCCGAGAATCGACACCGGCTCGGCAAGGATGCGGACGCCATCGCGCTTCAGGCGTAGAAGCGTCTCGTCGACGTTGGTCACGCGAAACCCGATGTGGTCGAGGACGTGGTCCTTGCTCGATTCCAGATCCTCGCGCCCTTTCCATGCTTCGGGGAACGCGGCTTTGGCGTTGCCGACGGGATAGATGATGACGTTGACGTTGTCCATCATGAGGGAGACGGCGGGCGCCGTCTGACGTCCTTTGCGATAGCGCGCCTCGCGGGAAGGGGCTCCGCCGCGACGAGTGAGGCCGAACTCCTTCATGTACCACTCGGAGGCGGCAATGGGATCGTTGCTGAGCAGGTGCACGTGGCCGAAGCGATGATTGGCGGAGGTGTTCAATTCGATGAGGGCGTGGTCCGGCCCGTCGACGTAGGCGAACCAGAAGCGGCCGTTGCCTCCCTTGCCGTCTCCCTGATCGCTGATGTCGGTGATCGGCGTTGCGAACCTGGTTCCACTGTCGAGTTGGTTCTGGTAGGTCTCCTGCATGTTCTCCGCGCCCCAGCCGATATGCCAAATTGCGGACGTGATTTCGGACTTGGGAGGCGTCGCCACCTTCGTGAATAGCAGCCAGGACTTCTGCGCCAAAACAGCATCGGCGACGCCGGCGAACTTCGCTTTCTGGCTCTCGAATTTGGTGGTGTAGAAGTCGATGGCCGCCTTCGCGTCGGTCGCGTTGAGGTGGACGTGATGAAAGTGCGCGAGGGGCTCGGCGTCCTGTGGATGCGCCGGGATTGCGATGGCGAACAGCAGGCAAGAGGCGCGGAGCAGTCCCGGGAGCGGCATATGGGGATTGTACTCTTGGCGAGACGACGCCGACCCCGTTAGGCACCGCCCCTGGCTACCCTACAGAGCCTGTTGACTTGCTTTTCGCCAACTGCTACTTTCGGCCAGGAATGCTTCGAACCGGTGTCTTAATCTCGTTTGTTCTGCTTGGTTCGCTCGCTGCGCAGAATATGTCAAAGGGTCCGCTGCCCTATACGCGGAAGTCCATCGAGCTTGGCAAGCAGGTGTTCTTAAGGAATTGCACTTCCTGCCACGACCGCGACGGGCGGTCGCTGAGCGGCCGTGATTTCACGCAGGTGCCTCCGGCCGATCTGACGGATCCGGACGCGTATGTCCACGGGAAGTCGGCTCCGGAGATCTTCAGGAATATCCGCGAAGGCACGAAGGACGAGATGCCACCGTACAAGAACCTCAAGGACGACGACATCTGGCACATGGCGAATTTCGTGCGGAGTCTGTGGCCGGAAGCGGCCCGCCCGAAGCTCGAAGACGAGCCGAAATAGGCGGCTAGTCGATCACCCGGCCGTCGCGCATGGTGACGATGCGGTCCGCGAAGGCGGCGGCTTCGGGATTGTGCGTGATCATCAGGATGGTTTGCTTCAACCGGTGATTCAGGTCGCGCAAGATCCCGAGGACCGCGTTGGAGTTTTCGGTATCCAGGTTGCCGGTGGGCTCGTCCGCCAGCAGGATCGCCGGGTGATTGACGATCGACCGCGCGATGGCCACGCGCTGCTGTTCACCGCCCGACATGGCGCGCGGCTTGTGATCCAGGCGGCTGGAGATTCCGAGCAGGTCCAGGACTTCCTGAAACCAGGGGTCGGTCTCGATCGGCTTTCCCGCGATGTGTTTGGCGATCGCGATGTTGTCGCGTGCGGTCAGGGTGGGGAGCAGATTGTATTTCTGAAACACAAATCCGACGGCCGAGCGCCGCATCTCCGTCCGCTCCGATTCCTTCATGGCGAGGAGATCGCGGCCGTCGATGTGGATCTCGCCGGAGGTCGGGGGGGTAAGGCCGCCGAGGATGTGAAACAGCGTCGACTTGCCGGAGCCTGAGGGCCCAACGATGGCGACGAATTCGCCGTGCTGAATGTCCAGGTTGACGCCTCGTAAGGCCGTGACATCGACCTCGCCCTGTTTGTAGATCTTGCGCAGATCGCGGATCGCGATAATCGGTCCGTCGTGGACGGCGCTCACTCCGGCGCTCTGCGGCGCGGTGCCGTTAGTCATACGCCAGCGCCTCGATGGCATCCTGCTGGGCGGCCTTCAGGCCCGGATAGAGCGCGCCAACCAGCGATCCGATGAGCGAGATTGCGGCGGCGATCGGCCACCAGTCCGGTACGATCACCTGCGTCATCGACGAGACGAAGGTGTTGATCAACCATTGCGATCCATAGGTGAAGATGATGCCGAGGACACTACCGACTAAGGAAAGCACTGCGGTTTCGCGGAGCAGAATGTTCAGAATATAGCCTGGCGACGCGCCCAGCGCTTTCAGGACTCCGATCTCGCGGGTACGCTCGAGGACGGCCGTGTACATGGACAGAAAGACGACCAGGAATCCGATGAAGACGCCGAGGCCTTCGACCACGCGAATGAACTGCGCGAGCAGGGGACCGTTGTCAGCCGAGAAGAGCGATGCCATCTGTTCCATCGAATAGATCTGATAGTTCGAAAGCTTTTCCCGAAGGATGCGCATGGTTTCGGCCTCGTTCGCCGGATTGTCCAGCTTCACATACACCGCGGTGATCTTATTCGTATTCGCGGAAATGTCCTGGAGGGTTTCGATGGGCACGAACATGCGCGCGAGCTTGCCGGATTCGACGATCCCGCTGACCCGCCACTCACGGCCTTTGAGGTCGATTTTGTCGCCGATCTTGGTTTTGTGCGACCGCGCGTAGACGGAATCCACGAGCATGTCGTCCGGTCCGGCGAAGGGCCCTCCGGCAAGGTACTTGAACCCGCCGGAAAGCTGGGAGAATTCATCGAGGTGAATGCCGGTGACGGAGTCGAACGCGCTAGTGGGTTCGACCAAGGTTCCGGTGGCGAGCCCGATATGCGGAATCTGCTCGCGGACGAGCTTCAGGATGCCCGCCGACATGTTTCCGCTAAAGCTGATGGCAACCGAGCCGGGAGGACGGACCACAATGTCGGCTCCGACGCCTCGCGACCGGTTGGCCATCTCTTGCAGGGTGCCGCGGCTGAGGCCGACCAAGGTCAACACCATCGTGACCTGAACGCCTATGGCGACGGCGCTCAAAAGGGTTCGAATCGGACGGTGTTTCAGGTTTTCAAGAACGAGGCGATTCGTCAAAATACCATGATACCAGCCGCCCAGGAAGTATCGGCTGGGTAACCACGAGCAGAACTCGACCTCCGAAGCAAATCCGCATCAAGGCGACTAACATTCGGAGGCGGTTTGTTCGACAGGTCTTACTTTGCTCCCTTGCTCAGCTGTGGCGATATACTTACTTTGGGAAATTGGGGGAACGGGCGTGCGCTTCATCACTCTGTTGGGATTGAGTTCGCTGGTCTTCGCGGCACCGAACCGGATCGTCATGAGCCGGATCGCGCCCGACGCCACCACTATCTTCACCGCCAACGCGGACGGATCCGGCGAAATACCGCTGCTGAACGCCAGTGCGCTCGACTACAACGCAACCTGGTCTCCGGATGGCAAATGGATCGTGTTCACTTCGGAACGCGACGGTTCGGCCGAACTGTATCGTGTACGAACAGACGGCACTGCTCTCGAACGCATTACCAACAATCCGGCGTACGACGATCAAGCGGCCTTTTCGCCGGACGGCAAACAAGTTGTCTTCGTGACGACTCGCGCGGGTGGTCACGCCAACCTCTGGGTACTCGACCTGCAGACCAACAAAGCGCGCCCGCTCACCTCCGGAAACGGCGGCGACTTCCGGCCGTCCTGGTCGCCCGACGGCAAGTGGATCGCCTTTTCTTCCGACCGCGGCACCACCCTTCCCATGGCCAAGGGCCGCTGGGAGCATCTGCATATTGTCGACATCTACCTGGTTCAGCCGTCTGGAAGCGGTTTGCGACGCATCACCGATCACGGAGATTTCTGCGGCAGCCCCAAGTGGTCCGCAGACAGCGCGCGTGTCATTGCCTACTGCATGACCGCGGAAGACACATGGCCCGCGCGGTCCGGATCGCCGACGCTTTCGGCGCCGGGTAGCGAGTCAGGCTCCGGCTCACGCATTGTCTCGATCGATGTCGCGACGGGCAAGTCGACTCCGATCGAAGCCGGCGCCGGCCTCAAGATGTCTCCCGCGATGCTCAAGTCCGGAGAGATCGCCTACGTCCGGAAGGACTCGGATGCGCCGGGTCTGTTCTATGGAAACGGCAAACTCGCCATCGCAGGCAAGGTTCGTTCGCCTTCCTGGTCGCCGGACGGCAAGCGCGTCGTCTATCACAAGATCGGTTCGTATTTCGCGCACGACTGGCACAAGCTCTGGAGCCGCGATCCGGACTTCGAGCTTGTGTCGACGCGGTGGCTGCCGGCGGTCGATCCGTCCGGCACGAGACTGGTCGGAACGGACTTTGCCAAGAAGTCGCTGAACATCGTTGACGTCGGGTCGGAACACTCCCGGGTCATCTTCGAGCGCGATGGCATGCTGCCGATGGCGGGCCAGTGGACGTCGCGGCCCGACGAGATCATCTTCGGCGTCGGAACGTTCTTCACGAACCGCGAGCGCGGCGCGCAGGTCGCGATGATCAAGGCGGACGGCTCCGGCTTCCGCGAAGTGACGTCGGGCAAGAACAACAACGGATTCCCCTCGATGTCGCCCGACGGCAAACGCTTCGTCTATCGGACGTTGGGCGAAGAAGGGTCCGGCCTCCGCATCAAGAACATGGAGGATAACTCCATTTTCACGTTGACGTCGGACTACGATAACTTCCCGCTGTGGTCTCCGCGCGGCGATCTGATTCTGTTCACGCGGAAGGTCGCCGGCGACTTCGAGATCTTCTCCATCCACCCGGACGGCAAGGGTCTGAAGCGCCTGACGTTTGCGCCCGGCAACGAAGGGCACTGCGCCTGGTCGCCGGACGGCGAGTGGATCCTCTTCTCGACCTCGCGGATGGGCTTCAAGGACGAGGCACCCTACGGCGACAGTCCGCAACCGTACGGGGAAGTCTTCGTGATGCGCTTTGACGGCACCAAGGTCAAGCAACTCACGGACAACCAATGGGAAGACGCCGGACCCGCTTGGCTTCCGCGCCTCTCGATTTCGAAGCGCTGACGATGATGTCGCGCGCAACTTGGCGGCGTCCAACCGCTATCGCGTTACCATAACTGTTTATGGCCAATTTGCTCGAAGGGCGAACCGCGCTGGTTCTCGGCGTGGCGAACAAGTGGAGTATTGCCTACGCGATCGCGAAAGCATTCCGGCGCGAGGGCGCCAAAGTCCTGTTGACCTATCAAGGCGAGCGCCTGAAAGGTCCCGCTGAAGAACTCGGCGCGGAATTGGGCGCGGCGATGGTGTTCCAGTGCGATGTGACTCAGGATGCGGATCTGGAAACCCTCGCCGAAACCGTGAAGGCTCAGGGCCGCCTCGATATCATCGTTCACTCGATCGCATTCGCCAACCGTGAGGACCTTAGCAAGCCTTTTGTTGAAACCTCCCGGGAGGGGTACCGCGTCGCACAAGATGTCAGTGCGTACTCCCTGGTCGCCGTCTCGCGCGTACTCTCGCCGTTGATGACGGATGGCGGAGCGATTATGGCGCTGTCCTACTATGGCGCGGTCAAAGTAGTCCCGAACTACAACGTCATGGGCGTTGCCAAGGCGGCGCTCGAAGCGTGCGTCCGGTATCTCACGGCGGATCTGGGTCCGCAGAAGATCCGTGTGAATGCAATCTCCGCCGGACCGATCAAGACGGCCTCGGCGCGCGGAATCGCCGGTTTCTCGAAGATTCTGGACGCGTTCGCGGTACACGCCCCGCTGCGGCGGCAGACCGATCCGGCGGAAGTCGCGGATACCGCCGTTTTTCTTGCCTCGGATCTGGGACGAGGCGTCACCGGCAACGTCATATATGTAGACGCCGGCTTCCAGGTAATGGGCCTGTTACAGGGCTGATCCGTGCCGGCGACGGTTACAAACAGCGCCCGATACGCGCCAAATAGAGAGTCTGAAGCCTCCGCCAACCATTGACAGTGGCTCGGTGCGCTTCCTAAGATAAGGTTTCACGCGAAAGACATGCTCGCGCTCACAGCCTACGGTTCCCGTAGCACTCGGTACCTATACATATGATCAAGGTCGATGGCCTTACCAAGCGATACGCCCGCCATGTGGCGGTCGATAACATCTCGTTCGAAGTCACGAAAGGCGAAATCGTAGGATTTCTCGGGCCGAACGGCGCGGGAAAAACCACAACGATGCGCGTCCTGACTTCGTTCCTTCCGCCGACATCCGGCAAGGCGAACGTCGCCGGCTTCGATGTGGTCGAGAGCCCGATGGAGGTGAAGCGCCGGATCGGCTACCTGCCGGAAACGCCTCCGCTTTATCCCGACATGGAGGTCGCCGAGTACCTGACGTTTGTCGGGCAGCTCAAGGGCATCAAGGGCCCCGACCTCGCCAAGCGTGTCAACGAGGTCGCGGACCGCTGTGCCGTCGCCGATGTCCGGAACAAGCTGATCAGCAAGCTTTCAAAAGGCTACCGGCAGCGCGTCGGCCTGGCACAGGCGATCATCCACAATCCGGATGTACTGATTCTCGACGAGCCGACCTCCGGCCTCGACCCGAAGCAGATCATT
>JBDTTK010000053.1:0-11995 GCA_039930685.1 Bryobacteraceae bacterium
AATCGCGGTTATCTTCGCGCTGATCGCGGTGATCCTGCTAAACATCATGCCCGCACCCCTGCGGCAGACGGACTACATGATTATCGGAGCCGTGTCTACCCTGGTGTCGATGCTGGTGCTGTTTCTGGTTCTCACCGCGACGACGATGAAAACGCCGAACACGTTCTTCAAACGCCGCTTGAAGAAATAGGCCTGCCGATCAGTCGCCGGCCACTGACCGGACCTCGACTCTGCGGTAGAAATTCTGGGTGTCCTTAAGACTCGCAAACGCGATGCCGGGTAGCACAGCCGAGGCGGTTCCCGCAGCGACACCCCACCGGACCGCTTCCGGAAACGTCTTCTTCTTCTCGACGGCCCAAACAAACGCGGCTGCCAGCGCGTCTCCGGCGCCGATCGGGCACAACGCATCCACGCGTGGCGGAAGCACCTCGATCAGCTCGGATTCGGATACGCCGATCGCTCCACGCCCGCCAAGCGACAGAACCACGTTCTCGGGGCCCATGGACTTCAAGCGCCGCGCAGCTTCGAGGTAGTGCGCTCGCGTCAGGAGCGCGGTATGGAGCAGTCTCTCTGCCTCCGCCTGATTCGGGGCGATGACAGTCGGTTTTGCCTCCATCGCAAACTGTAGGGCGTCCCCGTCGGTGTCGATCAGTGTCTTCACACCGCGGGCATGAGCCAGGCGAACCAGTTCCTGATAGAAGCGCGGATCGACACCGGGGGGCACACTGCCGCAGATCATCAGCCAGGTCGCCTTGGCGAGCTGCGCCTCAACCACCCGGTGGAGCTGCTTGAGCTCATCCGGCGTGATGGTTGGCCCGAGTTCGTTCAGCTTGGCGGTCAGGCCCTGCTTGTCCGATATGGTCAGATTGATGCGGCTCGGAGCCGCAATTTTCACGATCTTGGACGGAAAGTCTCCGTCTTCGAGCAGTTCACCGATCCGCTCCCCGACTTCCCCACCGGCCGCCAGGACGGCAACGGTCTCTGCGCCAAACGAAGCCAGAACTCGCGAGGCGTTCAAGCCGCGGCCGCCGGCCGCCTCCGAACGAGCGAGTATGTAAGCCCGGTCTTCAAAGACAAGCTTGTCGACGGATACAGTCCGGTCTACCGCGGGGTTGATGGTGAGTGTGACGATCAAAGGGTTCTCTTTAGCCTACCAGCGCCGAGCAGAGTCAGCGTCGATGGAATCGACGGCTCCGGCGACCGGTTCACTTGACATCGCGTTCAACGCCCGCCTACGCTAAGAGCAGTTGTCGGCGTAGCTCAGTCGGTAGAGCAACGGTCTCATAATCCGTAGGTCGCTGGTTCGAGTCCAGCCGCCGGCACCATCCTCAGTTCGAATTTTCCCCCACAATTACCCCGTAAATCCGGTCCAAATCGTCTTGCGAGTAATACTCGATCTCGATTCTGCCGCGCTTGTCGGTCAGTTCCACGACCTTGACCCGCGTTCCCAGTACGCGTTCCAGTTCGTCGACGGCGGCCCGGACATTGGGATCGAGTTTTTGCTCTTTCTTGGCAGGCCTTGCCCCATCCCGTTCTGTTAACTGAGTAACTAATGCCTCGACCTGCCGAACCGAAAGGCCCTGAGATGCGGCCTTTTCACCGATTTGGATCTGCTGCTCTTCGGTGGGTAGGCCCAGAATGGCTCGGGCCTGGCCCATTGAGAGCCGATGTTCCGCGAGGAGGAGTTGGACTTCCTGCGGCAGTCGTAGCAGGCGGACGGTGTTGGCTACCGTGGACCGATCCTTGCCCGTTCGTCGGCCGATCTCCTCATGCGTGAGATTCATCTCCCTCGTTAGGCGATCGAAGGCATGCGCGACTTCCATCGGGTTGAGATCGTCTCGCTGGATGTTCTCGATCAGGGCAATCTCGAGCAGATCGCTGTCCGCGATGTCTTGAACGATCACTGGCACCGTCTCGAGCTCCGCGAGCTGGGCAGCCCGCCAGCGCCGCTCGCCGGCGACAATCTGGTAGTTCGCTCCAGAGCGCCTGACAATGATGGGCTGGATGATGCCGTTGGCGCGGATGGACTGCGCAAGTTCCTCAAGGCGGTCCGCACGGAAAGAAGAACGCGGCTGGAGGGGGTTCGGCTTGATCTCGCCGATTGGCACCAGCTGGGGACCCGGTGCGACGGGAGCTTGCGCAGGCGGCGGAGGTACGTGTTCTGCTGCGGGAGTTTGATCCGCTGCTGCGGGAGCATCCGGTGGGTGCGCCTGGCGATTCGGCAGCAGGGCCGACAGTCCTCTACCCAGCGCTTTGCGTTGCTTGTCGCCGATGTTGCTCATTAGAAAGAATTTCCTTCGCTAACTGAATATAGCTCTCGGCGCCCTTGGACCGCACGTCATAGAGCAGGATGGGCTTTCCGTAGCTCGGCGCTTCTGCGAGACGAATACTCCGCGGAATGACGGTCTTAAAGATTTCGTTCTCGAAGAATTCCTTGAGATCGTCCGCAACCTGCTTTGTGAGGTTGGTCCGATCGTCGTACATCGTGAGCAAAATCCCTTCAATCGCCAGATTGTGCTGGAATCCTTCCTTGATTCGCTCGACAGTGTCGATCAATTGGGAAATTCCTTCAAGAGCAAAGAATTCGCACTGGATTGGGATCAGAACCGAGTTCGCAGCGACCAGGGCGTTGAGAGTGAGGAGATCCAGCGCCGGCGGACAATCGATCAGGATGTAATCGTAGTCTTCTTGCACGGCAAGAACGGCGTTTCGCAGGCGCAACTCGCGCTCTTGCTGATCGACCAATTCGATGTTAGCCGCCACCAGGTTCTTGTCGGCGGGTAGGAGCGATAGGCCTTCGCACTCTGTTTTGACGGCCACCTCGCGAATCGATTTGCCGCCCAGCAAGACGTCATACACGGTTGGAGTCGAGTCGTCTTTGGCGACTCCTAGCCCGGTTGTGGAATTACCTTGCGGGTCAAAATCAATCAGTAATACGCGGAGATCGTTCGCAGCCAATGAGGCGGACAGATTGATGGCTGTGGTTGTCTTACCCACTCCACCTTTCTGATTCGCAATCGCGATGGTTTTTGCCACTTGATCACGATGGTAGCAGTGGTCGGAGGGAGTGGCAACCGTTCCAACCAGGTCGTCCACTGTTTCACGTGAAACAATAGGTCGCAACTGTTTCACGTGAAACAGGATCTGGATTTAGCCGCCTAGTTTCTAAGGCTGAGGTAAACATCCAGAACCGCTATCGCCGCAGGAGTGACACCCGGAATGCGAGATGCCTGAGCCAGCGTCGTTGGCCGGACTTTCTCCAGCTTTTGACGTACTTCTGTCGATAATCCTGGAACATCGAAGGCAAACGAATCCGGGATCGCCCGTTGCTCGTGATCGTGAAGCCTGGCTACCAACCGCTGCTGCTGCGAAATGTAGCCTGCGTACTTGGCTTCCACTTCGGCCGTCGTCAGGACGCCAGGAACGATAGTCTCGCCAAGCTTCGCGGTCAGCATGTCGGTAATGGTCGAAATCGACGCCTCTGGAGCGCGAAGCCACACCGAATAGGGCTTTCCATTGATCCGCTCGCTGTCGAGAAGTTGCCGGATCGCGGTCTTCTGCGCGGCCTTCTTCTGATAGAGGTTCCAGCGTGTGTCGTCAACGAGGCCGATCTTTCGACCAAACGGCGTGAGGCGCTCGTCCGCATTGTCGATCCGAAGGTGCAAACGGAACTCCGCACGGGAGGTGAACATGCGGTACGGCTCATCCGCGCCCTTGCTCACAAGGTCATCAATCAGGATTCCGACATACCCGTCGCTTCGGCCCAGGCGGAAAGCCTCCAGACCTCCGACGGCGCAAGCCGCATTCAGGCCGGCAATCAAACCTTGGCACGCGGCTTCCTCGTAACCGGACGTTCCGTTGATTTGCCCGGCAAGGAACAATCCCCGGATCGCTTTCACTTCGAGGCTATGGGTTAGCTCTCGAGGGTCGATCGCGTCGTACTCAATCGCGTATCCAGGCCGAATCATCTCCGCGTCTTCAAGACCGGGTACCGAAGCCACCACCGCCATCTGAACATCCAACGGCATGCTCGTGGACATCCCGTTGACGTAGATCTCGTTCGTATCGAGCCCTTCCGGCTCCAGGAAGATCTGGTGTCGCGTCTTGTCGGGGAACTTGACGATCTTGTCCTCGATCGATGGGCAGTAGCGTGGTCCGATGCCTTCGATTTGACCGCTGTAGAGCGGCGAACGGGCAACGCTATCCTTCAGAATCTTATGGGTTTCTTCGGTTGTATAAGAGATGAAGCACTTAACTTGCTCCCTCTCTATCTTATTGGTAATAAAGGAGAACGGAGTTGGAACCGCATCGCCTTCCTGGGCTTCGAACCGCGAGAAATCGATCGTTCGGCCATCAAGCCTGGGTGGCGTCCCGGTCTTTAGGCGCGTCCAATGCAAACCCAAATCACGGAGCTGATCGCCGAGAAGATTGGACGGTGCCTCGCCGCTGCGCCCACAACTGATCTTCTGCTCCCCAACATGCGCCAGTCCGTTCAGAAACGTCCCGGTGGTGATTACGACTGCATCGGTCGCGAGCGTACGGCCATCGCGCAAAGCGACTCCGCGGATTCGCCGTTCCGGGCTCTCTTCAATGATGAGGCCCGCGACTTCCGCCTGCAGAATCCTGAGCATCGGCTCCTGCTCCAGAACTTCCTTCATCCGCACGCGGTATTGCTTCTTGTCGCACTGCGCTCGCGGTGACCAGACTGCGGGGCCACGGCTCGTGTTCAGCAGCCGGAACTGAATCCCGACCTCATCGGTCACCAGCCCCATAATGCCGCCGAGCGCGTCGATCTCGCGGACCAGGTGTCCCTTCGCGATGCCGCCGACAGCCGGATTGCAGGACATCTGCGCAATCAGGTCGATGTTCATCGTCACCATCGCGGTCCGCAGCCCGAGCCTGGCGCACGCGCGCGCCGCCTCGCAGCCCGCATGGCCGGCGCCGACAACGATGACATCGTACGTAGCTCGCATTTTGAAGGCAGAGGGACCCAGACGCCCCTATCCTCATTGTAGCCGCGACCCGTACAATGAGGATTCCTCTAACATGCGAATTCTCGTGATTGGCAGCGGCGGACGCGAACACGCCATCGGCTGGCGGCTCGCCCAGTCGGGCCACGAAGTCCACACCTCACCCGGCAATCCGGGCTCGGCGCAGATCGGGATGAACCACTCCGCGCCGGATGCCCTCGAACTCGCTCGGCACCTTCAGCCCGCGTTCACAGTTGTCGGACCGGAAGCCCCGCTGGCCGCCGGAATTGTCGACCGCTTCCGTGCTGCCGGTCTTCTCATCGTCGGACCCACGCAGGCTAACGCGCAGCTCGAAGCGAGCAAAGTCTACGCCAAACGCTTCTTTCGCGAGCAAAGCATCCCCACGGCGGCCGCCGTCGAGACCACATCCGAGGCGGAGGCGCTGGCCGCGCTGGCGCAGTTTCGCCTGCCCGTCGTCATCAAAGCCGACGGACTCCTCGCGGGCAAAGGCGTAGTCATCTCGACAACGCTCGAAGAGGCGCATGACGCCATCCGGTCCCTAGGGCCAAATCTGGTGCTCGAGGAATTTCTGGAAGGCGAGGAAATCAGCTTCATCGCTCTGTGCGACGGCGAGTCCGCGCTCGCGCTTGAACCCACGCAGGATCACAAACGCATATTCGACAACGATCAGGGTCCGAACACGGGCGGGATGGGAGCGTACTGCGACAGCCGGCTACTCGACGGCGCTCAACGAGACTACATCATGAATGCCGTCATACTTCCCACCGTGAAAGCAACCGGTTTCAGCGGATTTCTCTATGCGGGGCTCATGATGACGCCTACCGGTCCCAAGGTGCTGGAGTTCAACGCCCGACTCGGCGATCCGGAAACACAGGTGCTCATGCATCGGTACGTGGGCGACTTCGCGGATCCGCTGTTTGCGAGCGCAAAAGGCGAACTTCGCGGAATGACGGCGGATTGGAGCGTCAACCCGTCGGTGTGCGTGGTGATGGCGTCTGAGGGATATCCCGGTTCGGCGAAAACCGGCGACTTGATCCACGGCATCGAAGCCGCCGAAGCCACCGGCGCTGTGGTGTTCCACGCCGGAACCCGCTCAACGTCGGCCGGACTCGAAACCAGCGGAGGGCGCGTTCTCGCCGTAACGGCCAGCGGCTCCACGCTCGACGCGGCCCGGGTCGCCGCCTATCGGGGCGTTGGGAAGATCAGTTGGCGCGGCGCGCAGTTCCGGCGGGACATCTCACAAAAGGGTCTGGGTCGCTGGGTTTAGGGATACAATGAGGGCTAACGGATGCGGGGACGTAGCTCAGATGGATAGAGCGGTCGCCTCCTAAGCGACAGGTCGGCAGTTCGAATCTGCCCGTCCCTACCACTAGCCTGCCGAGGCACGACCTGTCGGTGTCACAGGGGTTCGCAGGCGGGCCAAGCCCTCTCATTGAATTCTAGTAACCTATTTATTATTAATACTTTACAAAGAAGATTATAGGGGTACCTGGCTTCGTTCTTGCTGACGCCTCCGCCTAGCGCCCTGCCCGCCTCCGCGAGAAGTAGCTCCGCATGGGAACAGGCGGATCCGACTTCCGGATGGCCCGCCAAAGGACGTCGTTCAACTCGTCGTCATCGGCCTCATCCGCCTCGTCGAAGTCCATCTTGGCAGACCGGGCCGCCGTCTCCGAGCGCGCCGGGTTCCGCTCGGTGAGCGACCGCCTCGGCTTGGCAGCCTCGTACGGCCTCAGGTCTGGCTCGTTCGAGAACGCGGCCGTCATCGGCGTCGCGCCGCCATCAAAGTGCGTCATCGGCCGCAGCCCAAGGATCAATTCCATCGTCCGCAGCATGGACGCCTGCGTGTACATCGTCGAGTCGATCAACCCGCGCCGCGTATACGGCGAAATCACGTAAGCCGGGGAACGATGCGAATCCACGTGGTCGGGGCCGTTCTGCGCGTCGTCTTCCGTAACAAACACCGCCGTTTTCGGCCAGAATGTCGACTTCGAGAGACCTTCGACGATCATACCGAGCGCGTAGTCGTTGTCGGCGAACGCCGACAGTGGCGCAATCTTGCCGGGCGTGGTCCCGGACGTGTGGTCGTTGCCGAGGCGGAGAATCAGGAAACGAGGCATCCGGCCTTCGCTTTCAAACTTCGCGAGGTCTTTCAGGAACGTCTTCGCACGCTCGACGTCCGGATAGTCGAGATCGAAGCCGCGGTAAAACTCATTCGTAACCGGCTCGAGCGCACGGTCGCGCGCCTCGTCGACTTGCTCGCCTCCGAGCTTGGCGTCCTTGATGTTCTGGACAAAGTAGCCATAGTTGCGCATCGATAGACCCGCCGACAGCACCTGTGTCCAGATGTATCCGGCAGGGGGCGTATTTGCAGGCTCGCCGCCCTCGAAGTCATACGTCAAGCGGCGCTTTCCATAGCGGCTGGGCCAAAGTTTCTGCGTGTAATCCGGCGCGATGGCCGCCGTCGCCCAGTTGTGCCCGTCGGCGCTTACATCCGCATTGACATAATAATTGTCAAATAGAACAAATTCATTTGCGAGCTTGCGGTGGTTAACACTTGCCTCCTCCTTGAAGAGAGTCAAGGAGGGATCGCCATTGCCTCTTCCAAGGTCACCGAGGACCTGATCGTAGGTGCGGTTCTCTTTCACGATGTACAAAACATGCTCGATCGGCGAAGGCTGATTCGGACGAGCAAATATCTTGTCACTCCCCACAAACCAGCGGTCGAGGACCTGCCGGTCCCGATACGGAGTGACATCGAGGGCCGTTTTGCTGTATTCCTCGAGCTTCGCTTCGTCGAACGCATCGATCACAGAAGCACTTCCGGTCTGCAGAACTCCCACATAGCCGTCCGACCGCACACCGTCGTGCGAGGGGGTCTGCAAACGCGCGGGGCTTGGCCCGTTCGGATTCGCATAGCTTCCCCCGCCTTTGCCGTTCAGCACAATTAGGCGACCGTCCGGCAGCGTGCGCGCTGCCGTCGGGTACCATCCGACAGGAATGAATCCGCTGACTCGGCTCCGCTCCCCGTCGATCGCCGCTACCGCGACCGCGTTTGCGTCGGAGCAAACAATGAACAGCCGGTTCCGGTCCGGCGAGAGCGCCAGCGCGCTTGGCGTCATACCTAGCGGGTGCCGCGGCGTCAAGGTGACGTTGATACTTTCTAGAAGACGCATGTCTTTCGCGTCGTTCAAACCGACGACGAAGACCGTATTTGTGTTGGAGGCGGTTACGAAGAGGCGAAGCCCCGGTTGGTCCGCGGCCGCCTCGTCGGTGGTCGTTTTCGCCCGAAAAACCATATCCGTCGTGTGCGGACCAAGCCGGATCTTGCTGATCTCCGTTCCGGCATTCGCGTCATATTGCGAAACCATGCCGTCGGCCCAGCTCGAAACCAGATACGACTTACCATCCGGATGAAACAAAATCCGGTAGGGACGCCGGCCGCACTTGTAGCGCTCGATGACACGACCGGATTGCGGATTGATCACCGCAATCGAGTTACGGTACAAGTCGGCGGCGTAGATCAGACGGCCATCGGGCGAAACGGCGACGTCGCCGATGAAGTCTTCGGCGGTCCGGTCGGCCTTGGATTTGATTTCGAGCGTTCGGGCCGGCTTCAGTTCGCCTGCCGGCGAAAAGCTAAACTCAAACACCGCTGCCTGCTGGCCGCCGCCGACGTAAACCATGCGGCCGTTCGGTGTGAAGGCGAGACCTAACCAGCCGTCCGCAACTGGCACGCGGCTCAGTTCGCGCATCGTGGCAACGTCCAATACGGACACCGATGGCGGCTTGTATCCACCATTGAGGACCAGCAGAAACTTTCCGTCCGGCGACAACGCGGTGGACATGGGAAGCGTGTCGAGCGGTATTTGCCGTCCGGCCGGAGCTAGCCTCCAGCCCGAACTGAGCAGGAACTTCCCATCGGCCTGTCTGCCCACGCTGACGCGTCCCGCGGATTGCGACGAAAGAATCGCAGATCCGGCGGCCGCGACCGCGAAGACTGCAAGGATGATCCGGTTCCGGTCCAGCATAGCGACCATTGTAGCCACGGACCAGTCAATGAACAGTGAATCTCGCTATGCGACCTACTTCGTCAGCAGGAAGTTCCCCACGAACAAGCCGTCGATACCCGATGAGTAAAAGCTGCGGACCGCATCTCGCGGATTGCAAACCAGGGGATCGCCGAACAAGTTAAAGCTCGTGTTGTACAGGACAGGCAGCCCCGTCGACTTCCCAGCGGCGTGCAACAAGCGATGATAGAGCGGATTCGCCGCTTGCTCCACCACGTGGACTCGGACTAAGTCGTGCCCCAGAATCGCCGACTCGAACGTCCTGCGATGCGCTTCGCGAACGCGGCCAACGGTCGCCAAATTGATCGCATTGGGACCCACCTCGAAATATTCGTTCGCGACCTCAGCCGGGACCGATGCGGCGAACTTCCGGAACGCCTCGCGGTGCTTGATGAAGACGTTGAGATTCTCGGTCGAATAGGGATCGAGCGGAGATGCCAGAATGCTGCGATTCCCCAGCGCCCGCGGACCAAACTCCATCCGCCCCTGCATCCACGCGATGATCTGATGTTCGCCGAGCATCCGAACGGCGGTGTCCACCAGCTCGTCCATCGTCAACAGGAAACGGAATCGCAGTTTGCAATTCTCAAGAACCTGCTTGATCTCCTCCGGGCGAAACTCGGGGCCGAGCAGAAGTGAGGGCGCCTGCACGAGCCGCTGCTTCCCTTCGGAAACCGATTGCCACGCCGAATATGCCGCGCCGATTGCGGTTCCCGAATTGCCGGCGGCCGCCTGCACGAATACGTTCTTCCAGCGCCCTGAAGTTTCCAACGCTCGAACGAGGAGCGCATTGAAGAACAGGCCGCCGGCGACGCACAGGTTCTCTCCGCTGCCCGCGAGTTCAAGCACGATCTCTTCGACCCGCTGCTGAACGCCGGCCGCTATATCGGCGGCCATCGACAGCGGGATCGCCGCGCCGTCGTCCAGCCCAAGGCGCTCATAGAACCGCGCGCCGAACGCGCCCCGATCCGCGCGGCTGCCATCAAAGAACAGTGCGTTGAGCTGCGCGTCGACCGAGGCGACTTCGCCAAATAACGCTGAGAATCGGGCACGGTCGCCCTGTGCGGCCAACCACTGCACTTTGTGTTCGTCGGCACGGGACTCGAAGCCAAGCAACTCCGTAACCCGCCCGTACAGAAGACCGAGCGAGTCCGGGTAATACCATTCGCGCTCCAGCCGGAGATCCGGCCCGTTCGCTTGCCATTTCGCGCCGCAACGCAGATCGCCTCCGCGATCCAGAGTGAGCACAGTGGCCTGTTCGAAGGGCGAAGCGAAATACGCGGAGGCAGCATGCGCCACCTGATGCTCTACGAGCACCAGACGGGCGCGCGGGAACATCGATCGCAGCTTCAGGTGAAACTTCGCTTCCGCGCCGCCCGCGAACGGACGCACGAGAGCGAGGCAATCCACTTCTGCCGCTGAGACACCAGCCAGGCGGAGGCATTCCGCAATCGACGCCTCCGGAACCTCTCCGGCGATCCGGTGGCGGTCCAGTTTCTCTTCCTCGACCGCCGCCATGAGGTGGCCATCCTTCAGAATGGCGCACGCGGCGTGCGTAAGAATACCGCCCAATCCGAGGACGATCATTTGGCTTTCGTTCCTGTATTGGCCTTCTTCTCAATCTTCGCGAACGTGTCCCGCAGTCCCACCGTCCGATTGAAGACCTGCTTCCCGGGCGCGGAGGACTTGTCCAGGCAGAAGTAGCCCAAGCGCTCGAATTGGTAGCGCTTGTCCAGAGTCGCGAGCGCCATACTCGGCTCCAGCTTGCCCGTCACAATTTCAAGCGAGTTCGGATTCAGGTTGACGGTAAAGTCCTGACCCTCTGGAACCTCACCCGGATCCTCTACGGCAAATAAGTTGTCATAAAGCCGCACTTCGGCATCGACCGCGTGTCGAGCCGAAACCCAATGGATGGTCGATTTGACCTTGCGTCCGTCCGGTGAGTTTCCCCCGCGCGAAGCAGGGTCGTAGGTGCACAACAACTCCACGACTTCGCCTTGGTCGTTCTTCACTACGCCGGTGCAGGTAATGAAATAGCCGTAGCGCAGCCGGACCTCGCGGCCTGGTGCGAGCCGGAAGAACTGCTTCGGCGGATCCTCGCGGAAATCGTCCTGCTCGATGTAGAGATCACGCGAAAAGGGCACCACGCGCGTTCCCGCGCTTGCGTCCTCGGGGTTATTGATCGCCTCCATCTCCTCGACTTGGCCCTCCGGGTAATTCGTGATCGTGACCTTTAAGGGGCGGAGAACCGCCATCACGCGGTCCGCGCGCTTGTTCAGGTCTTCGCGAATGAAGTAGTCGAGCAGAGAAAGCTCGATCACGCCGGTCGTCTTCGAAACACCGATCCTGCTGCAGAACTTGCGGATGGCTTCCGGCGGATACCCGCGCCGGCGCATCGCCGAGAGCGTCGGCATACGCGGATCGTCCCAGCCGCCGACGATGCCGCGCTGCACGAGAGCAAGTAACTTGCGCTTACTGAGCAGCGTGTACGTCAGATTCAACCGGTCGAATTCGATTTGCTGCGGATGGTAGATGCCAAGCTCCTCGACAAACCAGTCGTACAGCGGACGATGATCTTCGAACTCAAGCGTGCAGATCGAATGCGTGATCTTCTCGATCGAATCGCATTGGCCGTGCGCATAGTCGTACATCGGGTAGATGCACCACGCGTCGCCCGTCCGGTGATGATGCGCATGCAGGATGCGGTACATCACGGGATCGCGCATGTTCAAATTCTTCGACGCCATGTCGATTTTGGCGCGAAGAGTCCGGCTGCCGTCGGGAAACTCGCCCGCCTTCATGCGCGCAAACAGGTCGAGATTCTCCTCGACCGCCCGTTTGCGGTACGGGCTCTCCTGACCGGGCTCCGTGAGGGTGCCCCTTTGCTGCCGGATTTGTTCGGCGGTCAGGTCGCAAACGTAGGCTTTGCCTTTCTTG
>JBDTTK010000054.1:0-11983 GCA_039930685.1 Bryobacteraceae bacterium
GCGTGAAACCGGCCGGTTATCTGGAAGCCCGCAAAGTAGTCCGTCGAACGGCATCCGTGACGCTCGAGTACTCGGCGGAAACTAGGTCGCGCGATCCGCAACGATTGGCCAACCGCCCGCTTCTTGAGCGGGATATCGCCCGGTTGGCCCGGGAAGTCGAAAGGCCGCCGCACCCACGGAATCGCGAACTCCTCGCTCAAGCGCGCGACCACGTCGAGCACCGGAGGCAGTAAGTGTGTGTGCTTGTGCGTATCAAGATGAGTCGGCGCGACGCCGCTCTCGACGATCTTGACCACCTGCGCTCTCAACTCGTCGTAGATGCGGATCCCGCCAGTCGCCATTGTCCGCAGCAGATTTGAAACCGTCAATGGAAGGTCGCGGCCATCGAGCAGCGAAACACCTCCGACCAGCACCAGGTGGCACCCAATGTCGAGAGATGGGTATTCGCCCGCGAGCCGGACCGCGTCTTCGAACGCTGGCCCATTGGCCATCAGTGTGGTCGCCGTCAGGATGCCGTGCGTATGCGCCTCGACGATTCCGGCGTTCACGTCATGCGTAAACCCGAAGTCGTCGGCGTTGACGATCAGCAGTTTCACGAAATTGTTTAGAACAGCGCGAGCTTGATACGCAGGAACTTCTTTGGATTCGCCCGGAAGTCCTTAATCAGTTCGTGCGATTCGCGCGTGAATCCGTTCAGCGAGTCGTAGAGCGACGGATTGACTAGCAATTGACCGATCGTGCCCTGCCCCGAATTGACCTTGTCGAGGATCACGTCGAGCCTGCCCATCGTAGCTACGATCTGATTGTGCAGTTCATCGCTCTTGAGGATCTTGCCCGCCGAGCCCTTGCCCGCGTTGAGATCGGCAAGAATCTGACGCACATCCCCGATCGTCTTGCGCATATCGTCATAGAGCGCCGGGTCCTTCAGCAGTTTGCCCGCGGTGCCTTCGCCGTGTTGCAGGCCAACCATCAAGGTGTCGAATCTCCCCATCAAGTTTCGAACGTCCGTCAGAACCGCGTCATCGTAGATCAGCTTGCCGATTGTGCCTTTGCCTGAGTTCAATGCGACGACGATTTTCTGGCCTTCGTCCGCAATCGAAAGAACCTTGCCGTACAATGTCTCGTCGACAAGTAACTTGCCGATGGTCCCCTTGCCGACCTCAACCGTAGCGACGATGGCGTCAACCCGCTTCAGGATGCCCTGCAGCGACGTCAGTAGCGCATAACCTTGTTGCACGACGTCATCAAATCCAGTGGTGTCCAGGCTCGCGATTTCGCCGCCCGGATGGACTGTTGCCGTGCTATGGCCCTTCTTGATGTTGATGAACTTGGTTCCAAGCAGGTTCTCGGCGGAGATCGCAGCCGTCGAGTCGACCGGGATGGCGGGAAAATAGTTATCCTCGATCTTCATATCGACCCGTACAATGCGCCGCTGTTCGTTCGATCCCGATAATTCGACTTTGGTCACCGTGCCGACCAGAATGCCGTTCAGCCGTACAGGCGAGCCTGCGGTCAGCGCCGCGGAATCGTCCATATATGTGAAGACGTCGCTTTTACTGCGAAAGAATCCCTTGTCTCCCGTGAGGTAGAAGACCAGCACGCCGAGAATCGCCAAAGCGACCAGCGCCATCAGACCGACCCGCAGCATCGCCCAAGTTGCTTTGTTTTCCGACGCCATCCAGATTTACCGCTTGACGAACTTCCCGACATATTCGTCGGTCGACGCCATTAGCTCCTTCTCCGATCCTTCAAAGACGACTCGCCCGTCGCGCATTACCATGAACGTCGTACGAAGCCCGGCATGGGGATTTGGCGCCGAAGCACCGTTCACCCTCCAAGCGTGCTCCAGTTGCCCACTGCTGGGATTGTAGCGAAAATTGGCCATCAGGTTCCCATCCTGATAACGGTGGGTGACAATCATCGACGCCGTGTTCCGCATATCCCGCTCCTTGATGATAAGCGCCATGATCGTGTTCGCCGTGATCGGATCGAGGCCGGCGGTGGGCGAATCGTAGAGTACCAGTGGCGGCTCGGTGACAATGGCCCGCGCAATTCCGACGCGCCTCCGCATACCACCGGAGAGTTCGCTGGGGAACTTGTCGAGAGTCTTTTCGAGCTCGACGAACGTCAGCGCCGAAACCACCTTTTCATGAACCTGCTCGCGGGCCGGCTTCGGCAATTCACCCCGGACACGCTGATTCAAGAGAGGGTACGCGACGTTTTCCTCGATGGTTTGCGAGTCGAACAGCCCACCTTCCTGAAAGAGCATGCCTACGTGGCTGCGGATATCGAACAGTTTCGACTCGGGCCAATCGGTAATGTCCTGATCGAAGAGGAACACCCGGCCAGAATCCGGCTTCACTAATCCGAGCGCCACTTTCATCAGAACCGTTTTTCCGCTGCCCGCCTGACCGAGTAGGACGCGCGTGTCGCTTGCCCGGACACAAAATGTCACACGATCCAGCGCGACGTCCGATCCGAAGCGCAGGCTGACATCCTCGAATCGCAGGATCGAATCCGGTTGCTTGGCGAATTGAGTGGGATCGGCCATGACGAGATCAGTCGCCTTACAGATTCACGAAGATGCGCGTGATAAACAAGTCGACGACGAAGATCCAGACGCTGGCGACGACAACCGCCTGAGTCGTGGCGAGGCCGACGCCCCGGGTCCCGCCGCGCGTCCGCATGCCGTAAAAGCATCCCACCATCGAAATGATCACAGCGAAGAGCAATGGCTTAAACAGTCCCTGCACGATGTCGTTGTAGCCGAGCGCCCGCCAGGCCGTCGTCCAGTACTGCGAAGCCGTGATGCCCATCATGAGGTTCGCGACCAGGAATCCGCCGAAGATCCCGACGAAATCGGCGATCACGGTCAGCAGCGGCAATGTAAACGCCATCGCGATCACACGCGGCGTAACCAGCTTCTGAATCGGATCGGTTCCGAGCGCGCGCATCGCATCGATCTGCTCGGTCACTTTCATCGACCCAAGCTCGCTCGCCATTCCAGAGGCATTACGCCCCGCGATCAGTAGCGCCGTAAGCACGGGACCCAGCTCGCGGACCAGTGTAATCGCAACGATGTTACCGACCTGCCCTTGGGCCCCGTATTGGGCCAGGGCGCGGGACATCTGCAAGCCCATGACGGCACCGCTGAAGAACCCGATCAGGAGAACGATGGGCAGGCTTCCGACGCCAACCAGATCCATTTGGAGCGCGATGTCGTCCGAATAATGGGGCCGGCGGAAGACATTGCGAGTGGCCTGTCCGGCCAGCACGATAAAGTCCTGGAACGCCGAGACGGGCGGTTTCAGCACGTCTAGCATTCCGGAAGCCCCATGAACTACCGATGCTACCATACGGGCAGGATCGCTCCGGAGTTCTTTCGGCGCGGGTTCTACGTTTCCTATGAAGGGCCTGACCGACATTCCCGGCATCCGCGTCGGCCACGCTTCCGACTACGACGGCCTCACCGGCTGCACCGTGATCCTCTGCGAATCCGGCGCCGTGGCTGGGGCCGACATCCGCGGATCCGCCAGCGGCACTGAAGAGTTTGAGACCATGAGTCCGCTGCACGTTACGGACAAGGTTCACGCCGTGGTGTTCTCCGGCGGAAGCGCCTTCGGTCTCGAAGCAGCGTCCGGCGTACGTAAGTTCCTGGCGCAAAAGGGCATCGGATTTCCAACCGGCGCGGGCCCGGTGCCGATCGTGCCCAGCGCAATTCTCTACGATTTGTCGATCGGCAAAGCGAGTGCGCGTCCGACCCGCGAGATGGGTGAGGCGGCAGCCGCGGTCGCGACCGACAAGGCCGTTCAGGAAGGCGCCGTCGGCGCCGGGACCGGGGCGACGGTCGGCAAACTGCTCGGCATGAAGAACGCCATGAAGAGCGGCGTCGGTTCGGCCACCGTTCCCCTCGAAGGAAAGTTATCCGGTGTTTCGGTCGCCGCTCTGGCGGTAGTCAACGCGGTTGGCGATGTCATCGATCCGCAATCCGGAAAGATCATCGCCGGCACCCGCCGCGAGCCGGGATCGCGCGACTTCGCCGATAGCGCCCGGCTGATGAAGGGCGGGTCGGCGTCTGCGCTTCGCCGCGAAAACACTTCACTGGTGGTAGTTGCTACCAACGCATCACTGACCAAGGTGCAGGCACAGAAGTTGGCGCAGTTGGCGAACCTCGGGGTTGCGCGAACCATCTCGCCGGTCAACACGATGTCGGACGGCGACGTTGTGGTCGCGCTGTCGTTGGGCGCTCTCTCAGCACCAATCGACGCGATCGGCGTGGCGGCATCCGAGGCGGTCTCCCAGGCGATTCTGCGGGCAGTGCGGTCCGCGCCGTCTCTTGGCGGCGTACCCGGCCTCAAACAGTAAACAACGGCGCAGTTCGGCGCCATCCGCGTGAGATAATCCCGGAGCTATGCCGATCCGCGAAGTCGCAACGATTCAAGAACTGAAAACCCTGGAGGGCCAGGAAGTGGCCGTCGGTGACTGGTTTGAGATTACGCAGGAACGCGTTAACCAGTTCGCGGACGCGACCGAAGACCATCAGTGGATCCACATTGACGTGGAGAAATGCAAGGCGGAATCACCATTCGGCACGACAATCGCGCATGGCTTCCTGACGCTCTCGCTACTTCCTGCCCTCACGCAGCGGACCTTTCGGATCTCTCAGAAATTCGCTATGAGCATCAACTACGGTCTGAACAAAGTGCGCTTCATGAATCCGGTGAGGGTCGGCTCGCGCATCCGGCCCCGCATGACGCTCATCGAGGTCGCCGAGATCGCTGGTGGATGGCAGAACCGCTGGCAGGTCACCATCGAGATTGAAGGCCAGGATAAGCCGGCATGCGTCGCCGAAACGATCGGTCGAGTGTATGAAAGTGCGCCGAAATGAGTGGCATCAAGCCAGTCCCGGACCGCCTCGGCGAGTTCGCCGCCAATCCGTCCACTGCGCCGGTCGTCATGCTGAATCTCTTGAAGTTCAAGCGCGGCGGCGGATCGAAAGAATACAGCAAATACGCGACAGAGTTTGAAAAGCTCCTGAACCGCGCGGGCGGCCGCTTCCTGTACCTCGGACGTGCCGCGGAACTGCTCGTCGGCGACGAAGAGTGGGACGCGGTCGCACTCGTCGAATATCCGTCCCGCAAGGTGTTCCTTGAAGTGACACAGAGCGACGAGGCCAAGGCGATCGCGGCGTTCCGCGAGGCCGGCCTCGAGCGGACTGTCCTGTACGCAACCGACCCGCGCCGCTGATCTCTCGGAGATTTGTTGAATGCCGCAGAAACCCGACTGGCTGGAGCCGATGTTCCCTTGGCGGCAGCATTCGCTGATCGTCAACGGACGGCGCATGTCCTACGTCGACGAGGGTCCGCGCGACGGACGACCTGTGATCTTGTGCTCGGGCAATCCGACTTGGGGATTCCTGTATCGCGATTTCATTGGACCACTGACTGCCGCGGGCTACCGCGCCATCGCGCCGGATTGGATCGGCGCGGGATATTCCGACCATCCGCGCGTCGACGCTGCGCTGACGCTCGCCCACCATGTCGCGGACTTCGTCAGCCTCCTGGATCAACTCGACCTGCGCGGTTTTGTGGTTGTCGGTCAGGACTGGGGCGGTCCACAGGGCGTCGGAGGCGCCTTGCAGCGCATCGAACGGCTGAGCGGCCTGGTGTTGATGAATACCTGGCTGTTCACTGGGTTGGTCGGGAGGTTTCACGCGTCGCCGAAGCCTTGGACCACGTGGCACGCGCCCCTGATCGGGCAGTTCTTCATGAAGCGGCACAAGGTGCTGTCGCAGCACGGTCCCTCGGCCACTACGGCGCGGGGGATGTCAGACGACGAAGCACGCGCCTATCATCATGTTTTCGACGAGCCTGATTCCGACCATGTCGTGCTGACCTGGCCGCGCACGATTCCGATGCGCGAGGGTGATCGAGGCTGGGCCGACATGCAAGCGATCGAACGGCGCTTGCCGGAGCTTTCGCAAATCCCGACTCTGCTGCTGTGGGCGCCAGGCGACGAAGTTTTCTCGATCGAATACGCGAACCGAATGAAGGAACTGCTCCCCCACGCGGAAGGCCCGATCGAATTCGATCGGGCGCGGCACTTCCTGCAAGATGATCGCGGACCCGACCTCGCCCTGGCGATCGTGACCTTCCTCGACAGGTCCTTCGTGGGAGGCCGGAAATGAAGCCCGAATTCATCCAGCCGTCTCCGGAAGAACTAGCCCTGCTGCGACCGGACCCGCTGCTGGTCGAACAGGAACTCGACATGCGTCCTGAGTTCGCCGAGCGCCTCGCCGCCGCCACCGTCGGAGCAGGCCGAGTTTATTGGCGCTCGCGCCATGATCATCTATACGCGCTCGAGCTTGGCGACTTCGGCCGAGGCCGTCCGTCCGCCGCCTCCGTCTACGGACACTGGGACCGTTTCGAGCCACGCCCGCCGGAGCACGAGATCGACGCAGACCTCCTCGACTTCTGCCTGTGGCTTGCTGAGACCGGAGGTCTGAATCCGTCTGACGTCGCCAAGGTCGCGCAGTTCGCCGGAATCAAGACGGTCTGGCCCGAAGGCTCTGTGCTGCGGACCCCTGAGGAGCGATTCGCGAACATCCCTGGCTTTCCCTACGAGCCGAAGTACGTCGACATGGAAGGCTTGCGGATGGCCTACGTCGAGGCGGGCGAAGGCAATCCGATCCTGATGTTGCACGGCGAACCTACCTGGGGCTATTTGTACCGGCGCATGATCCCGACGCTCGCGAAGGTCGGACGCGTAATTGTGCCGGACCTCATCGGCTTCGGGCGAAGCGACAAGCCAGTGGCGGCGAATGCGTACAGCTACAAAGCCCACTGCCGCTGGATACGCGCCTTTATCTCAGCCCTCGACCTTCGGAACCTGACCCTCGTCTGCCAGGACTGGGGCGGCTTGATCGGACTCCGCGTCCTGTCGCAAATGCCGGACCGGTTCGCGCGTCTGGTTGCGATGAATACCGGCATCTCCGACGGGCGTGGAGCTACCCCCGCCTTCGAGAAATGGCGGCGCTTCTCGCAGCGTGCGGAGATGTTGGATATTCCTGCGCTGATGCGCAGCACGCTCACCAAGCGAAAGATCACTGACGAAGAAGCCAACTCTTATCAAGCGCCTTATCCCGGCAAGGAATACCAGATGGCGGCGCTCGTCTTTCCTCGGCTCGTGCCGAACCGGCCGGACCACCCCGGCGCCTACGACAATAAACTTGCAATCGAGAAATTGTCCGCGCTGACGCTTCCGGTTTTTCTGCCTTGGGGCGACCAGGACGCAATCACTGCCCCGGCGGAAAGAGTGCTCCGCAAGATCTTCAGGAATTCGGCCCCGCCGCACGCAATCCAGGGCGCCGGTCACTTTGTCCAGGAGGACGCCGGCGAAGAACTCGCGGAATCGATCATGGCATGGCTCCGGACGCCCCACGCCGCAGGCAAGTAGACTCAAGGATCTTCTTCTATCGATCACTTTCTTTATGAAAACCAACCTTTTTGATCTCACCGGAAAAGTTGCCGTTGTCACCGGATCGTCCCGCGGCATCGGACGCGCTATCGCCGAAGCGCTTGCCTTCCATGGCGCCAAGGTCGTCGTTTCGAGCCGCAAGGCCGAGGCCTGCCGGCCAGTCGTCGACGCCATCAAAGCCGACGGCGGCGACGCAACCGCGATCGCGTGCCACATCGGCAAACGCGCCGATTGCGAAACCCTCGTCGCCGAAACACGTCGCGTCTACGGCAAAATCGACGTGCTGGTCTGCAACGCCGCTGTGAATCCGTACTTCGGACCCATGTCCGGCCTGTCGGACGACGCCTTTGCCAAGGTCATGGATACAAACGTCCGCAGCAACCTGTGGCTCTGCAATCTGGTCGCCCCGGAGATGGCCGAGCGCAAGGACGGCTCCCTCATCATCGTTTCGAGCATCGGCGGCCTGAAGGGCACGGACATGCTCGGCATCTACGCGATCTCGAAGGCAGCCGACATGCAACTCGCGCGCAATCTCGCGGTCGAGTGGGGCAAGCACAACATCCGTGCGAACTGTGTTGCTCCAGGACTGGTCCGCACGGAATTCGCGAAGGCCCTCTGGGAGAATCCCGACCTCCTCGCCAAAACCGAACGTGCGACTCCTCTTCGCCGCATCGGCGAAATCGAAGATCTCGCGGGCGCCGCCGTCTACCTCGCATCGCGCGCCGGAGCCTGGACTACCGGCCAAACGATTGTCGTCGACGGCGGCGTCACCATCGCCAGCTGAATCGACTGCATCGGCAATCTGCCATTCTGAAACAACATGCGCGCCGCCATCCTCAAACAATTCGCCGTACCGCTTTCGATCGAAGACGTCCCTGTTCCCGAACCTGGGCCAGGCGACGTGCTCATCAAAGTCCACGCCTGCGGAGTCTGCCACTCGGATCTCCATCTCGCTGCTGGCGAATGGGAGTCGATGAAGCCCATCACCAAGCTGCCGCTCATTCCGGGCCACGAGATCGTAGGCACCATCGAACGTCTGGGCGAGGGCGTGACCGAGTTTAAGCTTGGCGACCGGGTCGGCGTGCCATGGCTCTACTTCACCTGCGGCGTTTGCGAATTCTGCCTCGAAGGCCGCGAGACCCTGTGCATGAAGCAGCAGGTTACAGGCTGCATGGTCGACGGCGGTTATGCGGAGTTCGTCCGAGCCAAGGCGACCCATACCGCGCGAATTCCCGATGCGCTGGGCTTCGCGGAAGCCGCCCCGCTATTGTGCGCTGGGCTGACCGTCTACCGCTCCGCGAATCAGGCAGGGCTCAAGATGGGCCAGCGGCTCGCGGTGTTCGGCATCGGCGGACTCGGTCATCTCGCGGTCCAGGTCGGCAAGGCAATCGGGGCCGAAGTCCACGCCGTGGATGTCTCCGAGGAAAAGCTCGCGCTCGCGAAATCGCTCGGCGCGGACGGCGGCGTGAACGCGGCCAATGCGCCCTACAAATACATGAGGTCGGTCGGTGGAGCGCATGTCGTCATGGTCTGCTCCGGCAGCCGCGTGGCGTACGAATCGGCGCTCCGTTGCATCCGGCGCGGCGGCACACTCGCTGTGGTCGGCGTCCCTCCGGAGACCGTACCTCTCGCCATGTCGTCCATGGTCGGCGGTGAATACCGCATCATGGGCTCGTCCGTCGGCAGCCGGCAGGAACTGAAAGAGGTTCTGCAATTGGCCGCCGACGGCAAGCTAAAGACTCACGTCGAAACGCGCCCGCTTGATCAAGCAGCCGCTGTACTCGAAGAAATGCAAGCCGGCAAGCTCCTGGCGCGAGTCGTACTGCAGCCGTAAGGCCACGCCACCTGTTTCTCTTCTGTTTCGTCGAAGGAGACTGCCCCAACAAAACGTCGGCGATTGACCGAATAGCCGCTCGTCGACCCAAGTGACAAGTCTGCTTATCTGTGCGCTCTCGTCCGATTCGGTCGAGTCGCCCCCCGTTCCCCACCGGCCTATCGCCCGCGCCGCCGAAAAGCCTACGATAGACACCCGGGCCAATTGCCCTATAGGAAAGGTGTATGCTGCGAACGATGCACGAGACTGCACAAATCTCCGGCCCCAACGTCGCCGGCCAGGAAGAGATCCTTACGCCCGAGGCGTTGCGGTTTCTTGCCGAACTTGCCCGCCGCTTTGAACCGCGCCGCAAAGAGTTACTCGCGCGCCGCGAACAGCGCCAAGCCGAATTGGACGCCGGCAAACTGCCGGACTTCCTTCCAGAGACCGCCGATATCCGCCGCTCGGATTGGAAAGTCGCGCCGATCCCTCCCGAACTTGCCGACCGCCGCGTGGAAATCACTGGACCCGTCGACCGCAAGATGATCATCAACGCGATGAACTCGGGCGCAAACGTCTTCATGGCCGACTTCGAGGATTCGAACTCGCCCACCTGGGAGAACAACATTGGCGGACAGGTGAACCTGCGCGATGCGATCCGCCGCACCATCACGTTCGAGAGTCCCGAGGGCAAGCAGTACAAGCTCAACGAAGAGGTCGCGCTCATTTTTGTCCGCCCGCGTGGATGGCATCTCATTGAGCGGCACTGCCAGGTCGATGATGAGCCGATCTCGGGGTCGCTGTTTGACTTCGGGCTCTACTTCTTCCACAACGCGCCGCTGTTCAAAGCTGGCACCGCGCAGCGCCCCTGTTTCTACCTGCCGAAAATGGAGAGCTACCTCGAAGCGCGCCTCTGGAACGACGTCTTCCATTTCGCGCAAGACTACCTGCACATCGCCCACGGAACCATCCGCGCCACTGTCCTGATCGAGACGATCCTCGCGGCATTCGAGATGGACGAGATTCTTTTTTGGCTGCGCGACCACTCGGCGGGCCTCAATTGCGGTCGCTGGGATTACATCTTCAGCTACATCAAGAAGTTCAGAAATAACCCCGCTTTCCTGCTGCCGGACCGCGCCCAGGTCACGATGGATAAGGACTTCCTTGCGGCGTACGTCCAGCTTCTCATCGAGACCTGCCACCGGCGCGGCATTCATGCGATGGGCGGAATGGCTGCTCAAATTCCGATCAAGAGCGATCCGGCGGCGAATGAAGCGGCGCTTGAGAAAGTCCGCCAGGACAAGCTGCGCGAAGTGACCGCCGGCCACGACGGCACGTGGGTGGCGCACCCCGGACTCGTGGGCATCGCGAAGGCCATTTTCGACGCGCACATGCCGACGCCCAATCAGATCGATAAACTCCCTGGAGCGAGCGTCACCCAAGCGGACCTCCTCCGGCCGACGAAGGGCACCATCACCGAAGCGGGCCTGCGGCTGAACCTGAACGTGGGCATCCGCTACCTGGAGGCTTGGCTGGTCGGCAACGGTTGTGTGCCCATCAACAACCTGATGGAAGACGCCGCGACCGCCGAGATCTGCCGTTCCCAGATCTGGCAGTGGCGGAAGCACGGGGCGAAGCTCGACGACGGCCGCTCCATCACGGCTGATTTGATTCGCGAGTTCATGGCGGACGAGTTTCACAAGATCACCGGCGCCGCCGGCCCCGAGAAATACTATACTCGCCGCTTCGCAACTGCCGGCGAGCTGTTCGAAGAGATGCTGACGGACGACGAGTTTCAAGAATTCCTGACGCTGCGCGCCTACGATTTCGTGGACTAACTGTCGGCGCGAACTCACCATTCGCGCCGCACGCTGCTGCATCTTCCACCCAACGGGCATAGTTCCCGCCCGGAGGAGATGCAGTACTCTTGCATCCAGTGGGGATTACCGTTCAATATTTGGCGAGCCTGCGCGATGACCTCGTCGCGCGGCGAATCGGCGAGGGTATTCGCAAGCTGGAGCAGTGTCGTGAATTGCTCGGTCACTTGGACCCGCAGCAGGAAAACGCTGCCGCTTTTGTCGGGCAGTTGGCTCAATGGGTCGACGTCGGCTTCGGCAGCCACCAGCAAGTCCGAAAACTTCTTGACCTCTTTCCCGCCGCCGTGCGTTCCGCCCTGAGCCTCCGTGACTATGTCCATTTGCGTATGGCCGAAGGTTTGATCGAGATGTCCGATGAGCGAACCGCGTCGGCCTTACGCCATTACGAATTTGTACTCTCGGTCGCGAACGATGTCGACGACCAGTCCATGATCGCCATCGCGCATTTCTGGACTGGCCGCTGCTACCGCAAGAGCGGTCGCTATGACGAAGCAACCGTCGCCGGGCAGCGAGCCATCGAGATCGCTCGCGCTCTTGGCTATTCTCGGATGGTCGCCATCATGCAGGTGATGGAAAGCTGGTTGCTCTTTCAGAAGGGCCGTTCGACCGACGCTGTCCGCATCTTGAAAGAAGCCGAAGCCGCGCTGTCGTCCACCGACGACTACATCAGCCTCGGCAACATCCATTCGGCATACGGCCGCATTTCGCGGCGCGACGGCAAGTATGATCAGGCCATCGCGCACGGAGCGCGTGCCGTCGAGGAATACCGGAAGCATCGCTCGCCGCATCGCAATCTTGCGCGGGCCTTGGCCAATAT
>JBDTTK010000055.1:0-11922 GCA_039930685.1 Bryobacteraceae bacterium
GGCCAGCTGTGTCCACAGGCCAAAACGGCGCCACGCCGTTCCAAACAGCGATATATTTAGGTCCAATGAAAAGGTGCTCGAGATGACGAGAGATGCCGCCGTCAGCCCGAGAAGCGTAAGCAGCCACTTGCCGCGCTGCGTCCTCGCGAGTGTTGCCGCTCCGGTCCACATCCGGGTTGGAAAGAGCAGGCTCAGCCCCAATCCAGCGAATAGCATCGAAAGTTTAGGGGCGACATCAAACGCGAACGACCAACCGGGAACGATCAACAAGGCAACGAGCGCCGCCACAACCGGCAGCAACCAGGGCATATTCGACAAGGTAGCTGGTTTGACGGTGGCGATGGAGAATTGTGGAACAGGATTTTGACGCCTTCGAGTACGCGGGGTACCTGGGGTCACGCTGGCGCGTGATCGTCGGAACCTGCCTCGTCGCCGTACTGCTCACTGGGGTGATCAGTCTGCTCCTGCCCAAACGGTATACGGCGTCCGCGAGCGTTCTCATTGATCCACCAGCCGGCAACGACTCGCGAACCGCCACCGCCGTCAGCCCCGTCTATCTCGAGTCTTTGAAGACCTACGAGCATTTCGCATCCAGCGATACTCTATTTCAAAAGGCGATCGACAAGTTTCAGCTCGCCGATTCCGGATCAACGGCAGAGGGAATGAAGAGCCGCATCCTCAAGGTCAGCAAGCCTCGCGACACCAAAATCCTTGAAATCAGCGCGACACTCCCGGATCCGCGCAAAGCGCAAGCGCTTGTCCAATTTCTGGCGGAAGAAACAGTGCGGCTCAGCCAGTCGTTGCTGCGCGACGGCGAAGGCGACATGTCGCAGGACGCGCAGCGGCACGTCGACGCGTCTAGGTCGCGCTTTGACGCCGCACAAGCATCCTGGAATGCCTTCTCAGCGGGGTCTTCGATCGAATCCCTGCGGGCTGAATTGGAATCCGCCGCTGAGTTGAAAGCGAGAATCCGGCGCGAATCGATCGAGGCCGCTGCCGAAGTCGCGGAGTTGGAACGCCGGAAAACGAACGAATCCGATCGCAGTGAGCTTGAAGGCGCTCGTGCGCGAACCGCGTCGCTAGATAAGCAGTACCGCGACCTCGACGCCGAGTGGAAAGCCAAGAGTGCCATTCTCGCTAGCCAGCAGACCCGGATGACGCACTTGTCCGCGGGTCTCGAGGGGGCGAAGACAACGCTCGATGCTGCCGCCGCCCATCTTCGGGATGTGCAGAATTCCGTCGGGTATCGCGGTGAGCGTTTGAAGGTGATCGATCCGGGCGTAGTTCCTCAGCGGCCTAGTTCTCCGAATGTCATGCTGAATCTGTTGGCCGCGAGCCTCGTCGCACTGACGGCGTCGGTCGTCCTTCTCTCGATCGGATTCGTCCGCGAACGGCGTCGCGCTGGCGTCACCCGTGGACGGCCAGTTGCCTTCGACCATTAGATGTCGATGTTGATCCGGCAGCATCCTCGAACGCAATGGGCGATTGCACTGACCGCTGGATGCTACGCGACCGCCGTAGCCTTGATGCCGAACTGGACTGCCGCGATTGCCCTGATCCTTCCGCTAGTGGCCGGTCCTTTGCTCTTCTGGTTACTCGCTGCTCCGGCGCGATGGATCGGCGCATTTCTCGCCGCCGCGCTGCTGCTGCCGCCCCTGCCTATCGAAATTGGAAACTCCGGACCGCATCCGGCGCTGGCGATTGCTGCTCTCGGGATCGCCGCTGGACTCCTCCGATTCGGCGAGTGGAGGTTCCGCCCCGACTTGCTGACGGGATCCCTCGGCCTCTTCCTCGCAGTGCTCCTTGCGAGCGTCGGAATGGCGTTGCTCTCATCCGGCTTCGCCGTCGGGCTCGCGAGCCTGGCCCGTGTCTTCTTGTTCGCGATCTCCGTCTACGTGTTCCTCTACGCGCGTTGGGGTCCGGGTGCCGCCTCGCCCTTCGCCTTTCGGAAGGCCTTGCGATGGCTATTCGGAGCCGCCGTTGCAGCCGCCGCCTTCGCGTGCGTCGACTTCTATTTTCAGTTCCCCGCACCCGCCGGCTACGGACCCCAGTTCGTCTGGCTCGACACCGGCGTCTTCCGCCGCGCCCAGGGCCTGTTCTATGAAGCAAGCACGCTCGGCAACTTCTGCGCCTTCTTCCTTATCATGGTCGCGAACGCCCTATTGCGGCCTCCCGCGGACCGACCGCTCTTTCCTCGCTGGGCTCTGATCGCCGGCGGAGGTGTTCTGGCGCTCGCGTTGATTCTGTCTTACTCACGAGCTTCCGTGCTGAACTGCGCGGCCGCTTTTTGCATGTTGCTTTTCTTGCACCGGAACCGCGTCAATTTGCGGCGCGTGGCCGCCGTCGGCGCCGGTTGCCTTGCCGGAGGCGCCATCCTCGCCGCGCTTCTCTTTCCCGGATTCGCCGAACTCTATTGGATGCGCCTCTCACTTTCGGCACAGAATTTCTTCACCGCAACCGAAGGCATCCTTTCAGGCCGCCTCGCGAGCTGGCGATTGCTCGTCGGTTTTCTCGCCGGTCATCCCTGGTTTGCCGTAATCGGCGTGGGCTACAAGACGCTGCCTTATTCCGACTTCATCGGCCAACAGATCGTCGGCGACAACATGTACCTCACGCTGCTCGTCGAAACTGGAATCACCGGCCTCGCGGCGCTCGGATTCCTCTTGTGGGGAATCCTCCGCGCGTCGTGGACGGCAGCGCATCATGGGAATCCGCGCGCGGCTTTTCTCGGCGCCTGGCTCTTCGCCTTCTGGATCGGCCAGCTCGTGCAAATGCTCTCCGGGGACCTGCTGACATACTGGCGCGTGCTGCCCGTCTATTTCTGGGTGCTCGCGATCGCCGTCCGCGAGGCGGACGCATGAGGATCCTGTTTCTCGACCAGTTCAGCGACCTCGGCGGAGCGCAGTGCTGCCTGCTTGACTTGCTGCCCGCTATCCTTGAACGCGGTTGGACCCCGCGCGTCGCCCTTCCAGGACCCGGTCTTCTGGCCGAAAAGCTACGTGCGCTCCGCATCCCGGTGGAGTTCACCGGCTTCGCACCCCTTCATTCGGGCTTCAAGACGTTGGCCGACGCCCTTCGCCTCGGAAACAATTCTCTGGCTCTAGCTCGCCGTCTCGATTGGGAAGCCGACCTCGTTTACGTGAACGGACCGCGACTCCTCCCCGCGGTTGCTCTCGCGAAACCCTACGCTCCCGTGGTGTTCCATGCGCACAGTCACCTCACCAAAGGCTACGTCTCGCGCGTTGCGGGTTGGGCGATCCGGCGTACTCGTGCGGGCGTGATCGCGAATTGCGAATCCGTCGCAAAGCCCCTTCGGAAGTATGCCCCGGTCGACGTTGTATTCAATGGCGTTGAGGAGCATGCGGTTTCCGCGGCCCCTCCGAGTCGCCCGCCGCGCATCGGAGTGATCGGGCGCATCGCGCCCGAGAAGGGTCAACTCGAATTCGTTCGCGCCGCCCGGCTTCTTCCCGAGTGCCGTTTTGTGATCTACGGCGCGCGTTTGTTCTCCGACCCGTCTTACGAAGAACGCGTGCGCGCGGAAGCCGCCGGACTGCCGGTAGAATTCGCCGGTTGGCGCGACGACATGCGTGCGGTCGTCGCGAGCCTCGACCTGATTGTCGTACCGTCCTCCGGGCTGGAAGCCACAACCCGCGTAATTCTCGAAGCATTTTCGGCGGGCAAGCTCGTACTCGCCGCCGCGGCAGGTGGAATTCCGGAGATCGTCGAGGACGGCGTCACTGGATTCCTCACGCCCTCGAATTCCCCGGAAGAACTCGCCGCTGGTATCCGTCGCGCGCTCAGCGAACTACCCGGACCGGTAGGCGCAAACGCCCGCCATGCCTGGGAGCAGCACTTTCGGATCGGTCGATTTCAGCACGACGTCTGTCGTTTGCTCGCCACCAAAGTCCGGAATAGGACGGCGGAAATCAATACGAACACGGCTGCGACCACGAGCGTCGGCGGATAACCGAATTGCAGGATCGCTTTGCCTGCCGCCGCGGCGGCCAACGCCTGGGCGCCGTGCGCAAAAAAAAAGTACCGCGCCGACGCGCCGCTGTGATTCGCCGCATTCACGTTGTTGGTCAACATCGTGAACAGTCCGGGTTCGCTCATGAACTGGAACATCATATAGCTCGCGTATGCCGGAACCGCCACGGCAGCTGGTCCAAGAGCCAACGCGCCCAGCGCCAAGGCCGTTAGAACCTGCGTCGCTCCAATTCCGTTGGATAGTCCCCAGCGGCGGAACAGCCACGGCGCCGCCAGGATCGCGGCGACCTGGAATCCTTGCGAGGCCGAAAATACCCAGCCCATTTCTTGCGTGCTGAAACCCAACTGCTTCGTGAAAAACACGTTAAAGAACGGATTGAAAATGCCGGTCGCCAGGCTCCACGCCGAGATCGCGATCAGGAATCGCGTCAGAAATTCATTCGGCGCGTGCGTCTTCTTCTTCTCGACCGATACTGCGGCCAGCCGCAGCCGCCAAGCCGGAAACGCCGCGAGCGCGATCAATCCGCAAGCTGCCAGCAGCGCGCCCTGCGTCGGGTTCGGGACCGACAGGGCAGCCAGCCATTTGGGGAGACTTCCTCCAATCGGACCCGCCACAACACCAATCCCGATTCCGGTGCCCGCAAATAAGCTGAACGCGAGTGGCCGGCCCCGTTCGTCCGCCAATTGCGCGACCACCGGCGGCACCGAAACCGCCCACACTGAGAGCGCCGCGCCAAAGAGAAACGCAAGAACGGCGAGCGCCGGCTCCGATCCGGTCATCGAGCGGAGCGTGCCCAGCAGCGCCACGGCGAGAAAGCATCCCGCGATCGCGCGGTTTGCCGGGAATCGGCGCAACAGCGTCGCGGCCGGTAAAATGCCGGTGAGGCTTCCGGTCGTGAATGCGCTGTGAAACAACCCGATCGCGCCCTCTCCGAATCCTAATTCGCCTCCCGCAAGGTAGATGTTGTAGAGAAGCACGAAAACGAAGAGTCCCGCGTTAAACAGCAGCGCCGCTCCGAGGAATCTCCAGAAGCCATCGGAAATGCCCTGCGTCTTTGACCACCACCCAAACCCCTCGAGCGCTGTCGGCGCCAGTGAACCCGCGTGGTGCCAACTCCTGTCTGCGATCCGTCTTGCCTGACTCCATCGCATCCGGAACCGCAGAGCCGCCGATCGTTCGCTCTCGCGTACCTCGACGCCGATTCCGGGTCCCGGAATCCGCAGGGGCAGCAGTCGCCGCCGTACGATTGCCAGCCGGTCCCGCCATCCGGTGACGAGGTTGAGATGCAGCCACAACTCACTCTTCTTCCCGCCGTCGAGCGGCGAAAGGGCGTAAAGCCGGATCCACTCCTGCACGTCTCCGCCGAGCGCTCCGATTGCATGCTCCGCCGCTGGAGCCAAATCGCACCGGAACCACTCGCGCGCGATGCCGAACACGATCGCCTCCGTTGAGCGGAGACTCGGCGAATGCAGCGTCTTCCATTCCGCCCAGAACTCCGCATCGCCCGCAAAGACATGCAGGAATCGTGCGATCTCGTACACATGATACGGACGGACGTCTCCGCGCAGTACGTGCCGCAGCAGGTGCAGGCATGCGTAGCCAAGCCGATCCGCGCGCGCCAGGGCGGGGAACTCGAAGTCGCCAAGGCGCGCCATCTCGCGGCGCTCCCAGAAAGCCTCAATCCCCTCAGGCGCGAACCGCTCCGTCCGCCCATCCCATAAGCGGAAGTGGATCTCGACCCCGGGCGGAATCTCCGGGTCGTAGAGGTCACCTCGCCACCGCCAACCAGTCCGTCGCAGCATCGTCGGAAGGTGGTCGGTGGGATACCGCTCCATGCCTTCGATTGGCTCATATCCCAGCGCGAGCGCGACCTCCGCCGACTCAGCCGCAGTCCCCGGCGCAAGCCACAAGTCGAGGTCGTACTGGAGGCGCAACTGCGGTTCCGGGCAAAAATCCGAACAATGGCTGAATCCCTTGAGCACCGCATGCTCGAGTCCACGCTGCCGAAAGCCGTCCGCAATTTCCTCATACGCCGCGCGGATTCGCCGGTAGCGTTCGCCATTTCGCCTGGCCGCTGCCTCGATGGAAGCGCGAACTTCGCCGGGAATGGGGAACCCCTGCTGGTCGAGCGCATCGCGAAGCGCAAACGTGAGATGCGCCTTGTCCGTCTGCGCGCGCAGGTCCATCCACCGCGAGGAGTCGAACAAGGTCAACGCCTTCGCGCTGGCGCCCCGGAACCGCAGGATCTCGAGCAGCTCTCGCGAATGCACTAGACCAGCTTCAGGCTTTTCGTATTCCGGCGGCAAATCCGCGGAAGAAGAAAAGTTGACGGTCTCAGTCTCAGATTTACCAATCCACTCGATGACATGGCTTGAACCCCGACCGCAGATGGCATGGCTTGAACCCCGACCGTAAGGTACGCGACGTCGGAATAACGAAAGCCTCCTGATCTCAGAAATCCAACCGCAGACCAAACTGCAGACGCCGCGGCGGACCCGTTACAAAGATACGCCCGAAGAACGGCCCAAAATCCGGATACGGACCCGGAATGCCGAGGTTCGGGTGGTTGGCGAGATTGAATGCTTCCGCCCGGAAGTCAAGCCCCATGGCCTCAGTGAGCCGGAAGCGCTTCTGGAGTGAGGCATCGATGACCGCATTCCCTGGACCCGGAATCGTATCCCGTCCCGCGTTGCCGAACGTGTACGGTGCCGGCGTCGAGAACGCATCGGTATTGAAATAGCGATAAATGCTCCGCTGATCCTCCGGAAGAGCGACCTTCTGGCCGGCAACGATGTTCGGGCGATTCGGGGTTCCGGAGTTGGCGAAGTCAGCGCCGAAATAGACCGGGTTCAGCGGCGTCCCGTCCTGGAACGTCAAAATCCCGCTCAGCCGCCACCCGCCAAGCAGCGCGCGAAATACGTGCACGGACGGCAAGTCATAGACGAAGCCCGCGCTAAACCGGCGTTTGACGTCGAAGAACGACAGTCCGCGTTCGAGCCGCAAATTGCGTTCGTCCTGTGCGCCGAAGCTATCGTACTGCCCCGGCAGAATAGAATCCGCATCGTCGATCGACTTCGACCAGACGTAGCTCGCAAGCAGGCCCAGTTGGCTGCGGTATCGCTTCTCCACCTTTAACTGGAGCGAGTTGTAGCTGGAATTCGAAATATGTTGGCGCTGGAAAATCGGACCAAGTTCCGGAAACGTTCGCAGGCTTTGAAGATCCCCTGGCCGCGGATCCAGATTCGCCCCGGTCTCCACCTGCTGCGGCGTATTGAACCGCCGGAACCGGCCGAGCTTCGTTCCTTTCGTTCCGGCGTAGGCGATCTCGCCCAGCAGACCGTAGCCGAAGTCGCGTTGCACACTCGCGGTCCACTGCTGGATGTAAGGCGTTCGCGCGTTCGTATCGAGCCCGTAGTAGCTCGGAAGACCCAGCGCCGCCGTCGTCGGAAAGCCGTCCCGCGTCGTGAGCACCGGCTTCAGGCTATTGGTCTGGTTGATCTCGTTACGCAACCCGTTCCGGATTAAGTCGTAGGCTTCAATCGCAATTTCGGTATTGAAGAAGACTCCATAACCGGCGCGGAACACGGTCTCGCGGCCAACCTTCGGCAACCGGTACGCCAACCCTACGCGCGGAGCGAAATTGTTGCGGTCCGGCGCCGTAGGTGTATCGACGCTCACCAGGCGCGGCGCCTTCGGCAGCGTCGAATAGTCGAGGTTGATCAGGTTGTTGCGCTTCTCGCTGTAGGGCGAAATGTATTCATAGCGGAGCCCCAAATTTACCGTCAACCGCGAAGACACCCGCCAGTCGTCCTGCAGGTAACCAGCGATGTCATGCTGCCGCAGATACGCGAGCGGCGAACCGACAGTTCTGCGCGTAATTTGCGGAAATCCAAGCAGGAAATCGGCGAATGGATCGCCGGTCACACCCGGCTTCAACGGATCCTGGGAATAGAAACCGTTGTAGATGTATTGGCCGCGCGGATTCTGACTTTGGAGGTAGTTCAACTGAAAAACGATGGCCTGTAGGCCCGCCTTCCAGGTGTGCCGCCCTCGCGTTTGCGAGAAACCGTCCGAGAAATACCACGTGTTGTTCCGCTGCGTCTGTGGACGTGTCGTGTCGTCCTGCACGGTCTCTGAATTCGTGATGTTGAAGGCGGGCAGGCCGAAGAACAACGGATCATCCTGGGCCGAAATGATTCCCAAATCGCGGATCACGTCGGTCTGAAACGCGCTCTCCGGGAAGCTGAACGTTCGCAGCCGCGTAAACCCGACCCGGACGTCGTTCAGCCACGGCGCATTCATCCACGACGCCCCGCCGATCGTGTAGCCGATGGCAACCTGCTGGGCGCGTAAGCGTTCGAGCGTCGGGCGCTGGGGGAACGACCCTGCGACGCGGTTTCGTTCGTCGTTGATGGTGTAGCGTCCGAACAACTGGCTGCGGTTCCGGAACTGGTGGTCGACGCGCACCGAGCCGTGATCGGCGTCGTTTTGATTGGGCGTCGAATCGAGATAGTTGCCGCGGTCATCTCGTGCCCGGTTGGGCAGCGGCTCGTACAGATCGAAGAACCGCGTCGCAATCGGATCGATTCGGTTTCCCGGAATCCGGTTCTGCGCGAACGGCAGGCGGCCGCCACCCGGTGTCGAACTCAGCGGATCGAAGAGCGGCTGCGACGCGCGTAAGTCGCCCGCCCGCATGGATGCGTCGGGCAAGATGTGAAAGCGCGACCGCGCGTCGCGATTCCGCGCGCCCTCGAACGACCCGAAGAAATACGTCGAAGACACCGGCAGGCGCCCGCCGAGTGACGCGCCATACTCGTTCTGCCGGTAGATCGATTTCGGAAGGATCGATTCTTCGAAGAACCCTCGGGCATCGGGTTTTTCGTTCTGGAAGAACTCGAACGCGCTCCCGTGAAACGCCTTGCTGCCCGCCCGTGTCGCGATATCGATGACACCGCCGCCATTTTGTGGAAACTCCGCCGCCGCCGTCGAGGAAAGGACGCGCACGTCCTGAATCGACTCAATCAACGGGCTGGAAGCGATCACGAAGACCGTTCGATCCGTGTTGTAGATTCCGTCGAGCAGGAACACATTTGCTGTCGATCGGGCGCCATTCACCGGGGGATTGATCGCAACCGCGCCGCGTGAGGCCTGCACATCGTTGACGATGTCGTGACCGAATCCGCCGAGTTGCCTAGGAATGGCCGCCGGACCCAGCGTCACGAATGCCAGCACGTTCCGCTTCGCCAGCGGAAGCCCGCGGATTGCGGGCGCCGGCAATTGATATCCGATGCTCGCTTCGTCTGCTTGCACCGGAGTCACGGCGGAGTCGACCGTGACGGATTCGCTTCCGCTCCCGACGAGGAGCCCAAAATCGAGCCGCGCATGTTGATTCAGGTCAATCGCGACGGAGGCGGCTACCGCGGTCTGGAATCCGGCCTTCTCCGCGGACACCCGGTAGATTCCCGGCGCGAGATCGGCAGCCCGGAATACCCCCAGCGACGATGTGGTGACTGTCCGCTCAAACTGCGTCGCCAGATTGCTGACCGTGATTCGGACGCCGTCGATCAGTGCGCCGGATGGATCCCGGACTTCGCCTCCTAGCGATCCCGTCGAGACCTGTCCGTTACACGCCACCGCAAGAAGGAGCATCAATGCGCTTCGAATCATCCCTTGTCCTCGCGAATCTTCTGCTCGAGACGGTCAATCGCCGAATCCAAGTCGGAGTAGGAAAGCCGCGCTACGCGTGACGAAGAAAGCAGCCGCCGATAGCTGCGCTCCCATTCGCGGTGCATCGCGTCCGCTCCATATTGAGTCACGCGCATGAACTGCGCTAGTGCCTCATCGTCCGTCATTGGGGCGAATTCTGCCGGACCGGATCGGCGGCGATCCAGGAAAAGGATGTGCCGGACCGTCACTTCGTTGGCGGTCCGGAACCACGGCAGGTCCGCGGTTCGGATTTCCAGTTTGATAGACCCGGAGGCCCGCCGCCGGGGGAGATGCATCGCCACGTCCGGAAAGAGGCGCTTGGCGTCCTCGCGCAGCCGGATCTCGAAAGAGGCCCCGACAACCAGTGGATCCTGCTGGTCCCGAACCAGATGCGCGCCGTCGTCGCAGACATATGTCCACCCTCGCTGGGCGCTTGCGAACGCCAGCGTGCTCTTACCGGAGCCAGAGTCCCCGCATAAGAGCACGCCGGAGCCCTTGAACTCGACCGCGGCTGCATGGACCGGCGCCAGGTACCGGCCGGCCAACAGCATGTAGGTCATCGCTTCGAGAAACGTGTAACGGAAATAGCTGCTATCTGCGACGAATGCGGGAGTCACCCAGCAAGACGCGAATCCATGCTGGAGGTCGCACACGGCGGTATCGAATCGGCTGGCCACGATCGAGAGAAGATAGTCGTGAGACCGGTAAACCGGCGCTTCCGGAACGGGCGCGTCGTCCGGCCCGTGGACCCCTGCGCGCACGACAACCGGCTCCACGTCGAACCGCTTGGCGCACTCACCCCAACTTATGTCCGCTGCCTCAAGCACGAGCGGCGAATTCGTCTCTACACGAACGGGGAAACCCAACGGCCAATAGGCTCGCTCCAAGCCCAAGGGTTCGCGGCACAGCAAGGGATCCTTGCGATTGCCGATTGAATTGACGTCGTGCGCGGAAATTACGAGCCCCATTCACAAACAGATTTGACCCGTGCGGGCGAGCTTACGGAACAGAGTTTGAGACGCTGACCCGCGCTCTGATCTCACGATACAGGAGAGCACCGAGGAACAACGCCGAAGCGGCTTGCGCGATGGAGCCCGCCAGAGGAATTCCGGCTACGCCCAGCGGCCCTTGGATCAGTAGGACGTCGAGCGCCGCATTGATTACGAGCGACACCAGGGCGACGCGCATCACGAGTTCGTTCCGCTGCAGCGCGGACACGAGGCCCATCATCATGCTGAGCAGAACCGCGAACGGCACCCGCAACAGCGCCGCCCGCTGCACAAGGTCGACCGTCGCCGCCGCTTCGTCCGTGAAGGCTCGGCTTTGAAACAGCGTGCGCACCGCCGCATCGGAGAACGCAAGCAGCAGCAGTGTACCTGCCGTGGCCGCGCCGATCATCAGAATGCCCTGTGTCCGGACCGTTCGCCAGAGACCCAGCCAGTCCTCGCGCGCGGCGTACCGCGACAGGTGAGGTAGAACCGCGGTCCCAACCCCGCCTGCTCCCACTCCCAACAGCACGGTCACCAGTTTGGTCCCCAGATTGAGCGCGGATACGCTGCCCGGCTTGAGGCGCGCCGCCAGAGCCTGATCGATGAACAGCGCGGCGCCGAACAGCAGCGTGCTCGCCATGATCGGAACGTATTGACGAAACACGCGATCCATCTCCGGCGTCCGAGCGGCCCATCGCGGCAGGATCCGATGTCCCCGGCGCTTCAAGCCGATGCCCAGAAGCGTCACTTCGAGGATTCCACCCGCCAACGTTCCTGCTGCCAGCGCGTATGCTCCCCACGACCTGCCAAACGCAAAAATCGCCGCCATGGTCAGAACCGGCACCGCAGCGGGCGCAAGTGCGGCCACCGCGAATCGCCCCTCGGAATTCAGCCGTGAGCGCCACGCAACGCTGAGCCCCCCCAGCGGCAATACTGGAAGCAGCAGCAGAAGCAGGTTCTGCGTCAACCCGCGTTTCGCGTCGTTGAAGCCCGATCCGAGCAATTCGACAGCATAAGGGGATCCGAGCGCCAGCAGGACCGCTGCACCGCCCAGGGCGGACAAAGTCCACGCGACCGTTCGCTGGAACATGTGCTCGGCCGCATCGCCGCCGGACCGTTCCTTCAAACCGACAAACCCGGGAACCAGTGCCGCGCCCATCGGACCCGCCAGCGTATCTGCCAGCAGCGACGGAACGAGGAATGCCGCGAGAAAGGCGTCGAGGGCGTCGCCGGCTCCAT
>JBDTTK010000056.1:0-11903 GCA_039930685.1 Bryobacteraceae bacterium
TCGTTCCTCGAGGACCCCGACGGCTCGATGTGGATCGGCACCGACCGCGGCCTCGAAACCGCCGAAATGGAGGGCAGCTACTCCTTGAGCGACCGCGCTCTGGTCGTAAAGGTGACGACTCCAGGGTTGAAAGTCGCGGAGTTGCAGGCGTCGAGTGGGCGGCTGTTGGGTGCCGCCGCCGTTCCACTCTTGGAAGCAGCGAAAGAGGGTGTCTGGAAGGGCTGGGTCCGCTACCGGCGCGAGGGTGAGTTTGAAGGCGAGTGGTCCGGCGAATACGACCTGCAAAATGCGGTCATCGAGGTGGACGGCTTGGCGGACAAGGTTCGAATCGCTTCCGCGGCCGTCTCAATCGACCGGAACCGCATGACCATCCGGCGACTCCGTGCACGGGCCGGCAAGGTCGGATTCGAGGGCGAATACCGGCAGATTGGCAACCGCAGCCGGTTGGACCTTGCCATCGAAAGCGTCAATGCCGCTGATCTCGAGCGGCTCCTGATCCCGTCCTTAGCGCGGCAGCAGGGATTTTTTGCTCGTACGTTGCGCATTGGGCGGATCGAATCGCCGGAGTGGCTGAAGACCCGCCATCTCGACGCCGCGCTTGCCATCGAAGAATTGATCGCGGGCGACTACAGTGGATCCATCGAAAAAGCGCTGGTCAAATGGGATGGCGCGAAGATTCGAATTACCAACATCGACGGCTTGATCGAAAACACCGCGATAGCCGGAATATTGAATGTCGACCTGTCCGGGCGGGTTCCAAAGTATTCATTTCAGGGCAAGGCAATGGATGCCACGTATCATGGCGGCCGGCTGGAGTTTGAAGGCAAACTGGAGACGGAAGGTCTCGGGTCACAACTGCTGGCCGGAGCGCGCGCGGAGGGCACTGTCAAAGGACGCGCCTTAACGTTCGCGCCGGATACGGAACTTCGGACAGTGTCGGGACAATTTGAAGTGTCGGTCGGCGCTTCCGGTCCGAAATGGCGGCTTCAAAATGTCGAGGCGTCGCAGGGCACCGACCTCCTCCGCGGCGAGGGTGGAACGCAGGCCGACGGCAAACTGGTCGTGGAACTGATGGGGCGCAAGCCTCTTCGGGTTACGGCTATCCCATAAACTCGAACTGGAACTACCTGACTGCCATCGTCACACCGGTCGGGCTGGCGACGCCGCCGAAGCTGACGATCACGGGCACCACAGGTCCGGCCGTAATGGTCGTCGGCACAGTCACATTCATTTGAATCAGGCCCGGCACCGAACCGATGGGGGCCTGCGCGGCGATCACAGCGGCGGTTTGCCCGCCGATTTGGACCAACGGTGAAAGGACGGGCGTGACTGCCGGACTAGCTGGGACGAGCAGGTCATAGACCGAGGAGGTGGTTTGTCCGGCACCGGTGACATAGATGACGATCGTAGATCCCTTGGCAGCGGGATTCGATGCCGAATTGATCGTGTAATCCTGCGTTGCCGCATTGTAGTTCAGGATCGCGCCTTGCCCGATACCCGAGGACGCGATCGTATAGATGCCGGGGTCCGATGCGGCAACGGCACTCGTGAACGGGACCGAAGGGACTCCGTTGTAAGTGACGATGATCTGTGCCGAGGCGCCGGAGATTGTGTACGGCACGATGAGGCCGAGTTGAGCCGCGCTTGTATAGAGGAGTGGGGCTGCGGTTCCGTTGATGGTTACCGAGGTCGACGGCGCGGCGGCAGGTAGAGAGGTCGGAATTGGCGGCGAGCTTGGGTCAAAAAGAGTGAGCGTCGCCGGTCCGACGCCAAGGCCGAAGATGTTGATGATGTCGCCGGGCGCGATGGTGCCTTGGCGATAGCTCGCCGAGTTTACGACGGCCGTGATTTGCGGTCCAGGTCCATAGACTCGGAGCTCGCCGTCGTTCGAGGTTCCGCCACCTGGAGCCGGGGTCGTAACGGCGAGGCGCAGCGTTCCGGGGGTTGCTTCGTAGGGGGCCGGGACGGTAACAAACATCGCGGTGTCGCTGACGAGAGTCGCCGCCAAGGGGCCAATCGCCCCTTCCGTTGTGGGTGTGCCGCTGAGGACACCGGTGGTGGAAAGCGTAAGACCGACCGGCAGTCCGGTGGCGGACCAGTTGTACGGTCCGCCCGTTCCTCCGGCGACGGAGAGCGTCACCGGACCGTAGGCGTTAGAGACGCCACCTACCGGGAGGGGGACGGCAGAGTTGAGGAGACGCAACGCGCTCGCAGCCGCTGGATAGACGGTGAGCTGAAACTCCTGATAGGCAATACCGGGGGCGGGCGAGGCACTGTCCGAGATGCGCAGTGTGAACGTATACGTTCCCGCCGCGCTTGGCGTTCCGGCGAGCGCGGCCCCGGAAACCGCAAGGCCGGGCGGGAGTGCTCCGGAATGCAACGAAAATAGGTACGGCGAAGTGCCCCCAGTGGCCGATAGCGGCTGTGTGTAGCCGGTAGAGACCGTTCCTGTCGGCAGGGGTGACGCGATCGCGAACCGGACCTGGGACGCGGTCGCGGGATAGACGGGAATCAGGTACGGCATCGAAACCGTCGAGATTCCGTCGGTAACCGTCACGGTTGCCTCGCCCGTGAAACCAGTGGCTGCGACCGTCGAATTGGCGAAGAAGTTAGATCCCGTGACGGTTACGACGTTCGCCGGTGACCCTTGAATCACTCCGCCGGGCCAAACACCAGTTATCGTCGGCGGCGCGGAGTTGACCGTCAACGACACGTTTACCGTGAGATTCTTGTTGGACGAAGCTGGCGCCGATATCTTGATCGCGGCGTTATAGACCTTGGGCGCAAGCCCGGTCGGATCGACCGTCACCGCGATCGTATTGAAGAGACCGATGAGCGAGATGTTGCCGGTCGGCGCAATCTTCAGCCACGGCGCGCCAGTAACCGTGATGGTCGCCGACAGTGGCGCTCCGCTGCTTGAAAGTATGAACGCGTTGGTGAGCGACGGCGCGGGTATCGGCGTTCCGGTGACGTACGTGAAGTTTAGCGAAGCCGGCGACGAAGAGATTAAAGGGGGTGCCGCGGATACCAGAAGAGTGACCGCGATCGTGGCGGTCGGCGGCGTAGTGCCCGATGTCGACGTAACGGTCACCAATCCGGCATACGAACCCGCCGCGAGTCCAGTCGGGTTTACTTGGATTTTCAAGCTGAAGGGGGCTTTCCCAGAGGATGCCGATACCAACAGCCAGGCGGCATTGAATGACGATCCGCTTACAGCCGTGGTGAAGTTTTGGCCGACCGGGACGCTTTGAATCTGAACCGTCTGCGCGGCCGGGATCGCCGCGCCCGACTGGTAGCTGAATGTCACGGCGCTCGGGTTTGCGGTCAGCGTCTGGGCGGTTTGCGCCATGCCCGCCGTAGAACCCACCGACAACGCCGCGATGAATATCCAGGTCCGAGTCGCTTCTTTCATAGCCACCCATCTATCGGGCGATGGCTAAGGTTCTTGATGGAAGGTTTGTCTGAGGCGGAGTACTGGTCTGGAGTAGCACCGCTACGCGGACTCCTGCAGTGCCGCGATGGCCGGCCCCAAGGGTTCACTCGCCAAAAGCCTGCGCGACCACCGATCGGCAAATCGATGTTCCGCCACGCTGGACGCCAGCGTGACCAATGGAGCGACGGCGGCGAGTGGGAAAAGAACGGTAGCCCAGCGCGATTCCGCCATCCAACTGCCTCCGATTCTCAGAACGTCTTTCGTGAGCTTCGCGTAATTGCCGTGCTCCCCGCACGCCACCGCCGCCCCCCTACGCAGGAGATCAAAATAATCTTGCGTGCTCCTCGCGCCGGCGATCTCGGTGAACGTCCGCCCCAGGGAGGCGAGCGTGTGGCAGTCGCTTCCCGCGACGACCGCCTTTCGCTGTAGGCGAGCGAGGCGGGCGGCATGAGCGTTGCTCGTCTCCGGCATTTGGCCGTTGCGGACCTCCAACGCTGGAAAGGACGCCTCCATTACGCGAAAGTCGTCCGCCGTGCGCGATCCGGTGAGGGCCGAAAACACGTGATTGGCGCTGGAGAACAATCGTTGTTCGGCAAGGTATTCGGTAAACGACGGCATGTCGTTGCGGCGGCGCTGCAGTTCGAGGTGCTGTCGCTCGGTGATGTTGTAGACACCGACGTGGAGTTCGTTGCCGGAGGGAAGGATGCAAGTGACTTCTTCACTGAGAAAGAAGTCGTCGAATTTCCTCAGTTCCTCGCTGGCTCCGATCGCGTCATGGTCGGTGACCGTCACGAGGTCCATGCCGCGCTGTTTCAGGGTTTCGTAGACGGCAAGGGGTTCGTTGTAACTCTCCCGGCAGAAGTGACGGAGGACCGGGATGGTGCACATCCCTGAGAATCGCGTATGGACGTGCAGATCGCACTTCATGCAGCAGGTTTAACCGGAAGACGGTTACGGCTTCGTGATGATCCAATAACATTTCTGTTCGCTATTGTTTTGGCGGTGATTATGTAATCTTAAGGAAGACATTTTGCCCGTAAGGAGAGCGCGTGGCTACCGAATACGAAATCGCGGCCCAGTGGGCGAACCGAATCGAAGAGGCTCTGCGAGACGCCGGAATGTGGCAGGGCACGCCCCTGCCGGACGAAGCCTACGACTTCAAACAGGCATTTGCGATGGACACCATGGCCTTTTCGCAATGGCTTCAATTCATATTCCTCGGCCGAATCCGATCCATCATCGCCGAAGGCGGGACGTTCCCCACACGCAGCGAGGTTGCGGCGCAGGCGGTCCGTGAGTTCGATACGGTTCCGCAAGCCTCAGACGTCCTGTCGGCACTGAGCGGTTTCGACGACTGGATCAATCGGGGACGGCCGGTCTAGTCAGGTTCGACAACGGGAGTCCCGGAGATGACCGCCGACGAGCGCAACCAGTTAGACGATACCGGCTATCTCGTACTGCCCAGCCTGCTTGAACCGAAAGAATTGCTTGCGCTACGCGAGCGGGTGGAGCAGTTGTACGAGGCCGAGGGCGAGAACGCAGGAAACGAATTCCGCAAGGAGCCGGGTGCGCGACGCCTGGCGAATCTGGTCGATAAGGGTGAGGTGTTCGAACGCCTGGTGTCGATGCCGCGGATACTTGAACTGGTCGCACATGTACTTGGCGGCAGCGTGAACGTGAAGTTGTCGAGCTTGAACGCGCGTTCTGCGAATCCACTCTCGGAAGACGCCCAGCCGCTTCATGCGGACGCCGGCGCCGTACCCGATGACCACGCATACTGGGTCTGCAATACGATTTGGCTGCTGGACGATTTCACGCCAGACAACGGCGCGACACGCGTGGTCCCTGGGTCGCATCGCTGGAGGCAACTTCCGCAAGCGGTCTTGACTGATTTGACCGCGCCACATCCGGATGAGGTCTTGCTAACAGGTCCAGCCGGAACTGCCGTCGTGATGAACACGCACGCATGGCACGGTGGAACCGCCAATCGCACGGCGCGCGACCGGCGTGCGCTGCACGCGTTCTACTGCCGCCGCGACAAACCGCAACAGCAGTACCAGAAGAGGCTGCTCCGGCCGCAGACGCAAGCGCGTCTTTCTACCGCGCTCCGCGACTTGCTGGCGCTGGACGACCCGTTGAACGACGCGGTATCGTCGGCGAGCACCGGAGCGAGTGGCTTCCTGAAGTAGCGTCAGGTGAGAAGCGAAGCAAGATTTGTCGCCGATTCGGAAAACGGATGTTCCATCGCGAACGCGCGAGCGGCATTCGCGGCGGCTGTCCGGCGGGATTCGCTTCCGAGCATTGTCTTCAGGCCGCCAAGGAGTCCGGACGGGCCAGATACCATCTCGCCGAACTCCGGGCTCATGACTGCGCGGGCTCCAGCGTGATCCAGGCAAACGACCGGAAGCCCCGCTTGCATGGCTTCGAGCATCGTCAATCCGTAGCTTTCATGCCGCGACGGGAACACGTAGAGATCGGCGAGCGCGTAGAAGCTCTCCTTGCGCGATCCGGTCACGTGTCCGGGAAAAACGACGCGCGTTTTGCGGAGCCGTGCCGCGAGGGTCCGCACCTTCTCGGCGTGCGCGTTCCCCTGCATATACGCCGCGCCTCCACAAATGAAGAGCCACAGAGGGCGGCTTGGAAAATCCGGTTGCTGCTCCCATTCGGCAAGGGCGTCGAGCAAGAGGTCCTGACCCTTTTCGGGAGAGATTCGGCTGAGCGTCAGCAGAACAAGCGCGTCCGAAGGGATTTGGTATTCACGCCGCAACGCGACGGGGTCGGGTTCACCTTTCGGCGGTGGAGCGCCCCACGGCAGCACGTGAATGGTATCTTCGGGCGTGCCGGGATAGCATTCGAGGAGCGTCTCCTTCATGGATGGCGAAGGAACGATGAGGCCCGTGGAGTGCTCGACGCTGGCTTTCTGCTTATCAAAGACCAGCTTCAGGATGTCAGGCACGATGCCGTGTAACGGCCGCAGCCGCCGCCATAGAGCAGCGAGAGTTGAAGGCCGGATCAACGACCGGCAGTAGATGGCCGCAATGTACGCGACCACGTCGACGTGATAAATCGTGTAAAGCCGATAGCCGCGTTTGTGAAGCTCACGGAACCGCGGGCCTTCGGAGACGTCGTTGACGAGAACCGAAACTTCGCGCGGATCGTGACGCAGGATCTCAGCAGTTGCGGCCTGCTCGAAGGCGCGGCAGAATCCTGCGTATTCACGCTCGCTGTAGCGGATGAGGTCCGCGCCGAGGGGAGCGTCGCCGGCCGAAGAAAGGATTGCCGGCGTAATGGTTTCAACGTGAACTTCCTGCGTGCGACGCCATTCCGCAGTCAACATTTCAAAGACCGCGGCGCCGCCGCCGAGCGGCACCCGCTCCGCCGCGAACCCGCCATGGGCGGCGCAATAGAGGATGGTCCGCGAGTGCAACGCGTCGTCCGGAATCGTCGCGTCCCCCTAGCGGCAAAGGTCGTCGAGGCCGAAGTTGCCGCCGCACAGAACCAGAACAACGTGATTGTCGGGCGTGAAGCGGCTCTTGATGCGGTCGGCAGCTGCCAGAGTGCACGCGGCCGCGGGCTCGGTCAGGATCTTGACCCGTTCGAGGATCAGGCGCAGCATCGCGAGGGCTTCAGCATCACTCACTACGATCAGCGATTCGAGATACTTCTTCGCCAGCGCGAACGTGGTTTCGGACGCGGACGGCGCGCCGAGCGTTTTGGCGATGGAGGTGATCTTGTCGACGGTCACCGGATGGCCGGCGGCAAACGCGAGCGACATGCAATTCGCGCCTTCGGTTTCGACGCCCCACATGCGAACGCTCGGCTTGAGGGACTTGATCGCGGTCGCCACGCCTCCGAGCAGGCCACCTCCTCCGATCGAGACGAAGACGTCCGTCACATTGGGCAGATCCTCGACGATTTCCAGGCCCAGCGTTCCCTGGCCAGCCATCACCATCGGGTCGTCGAACGGATGAATAAAGGCCCAGCCTTGCGATTGATACTCGCGAGCTGCTGCGAACGCCTCGTGGACGTCGCCGACGAGCCGGACCTCGGCGCCGTAGCCTTGCGTCGCCTCGACGTAATTCCGGGGCGAGTTCGAGGGCATCAGGATCAGCGAACGCAGTCCGAGGGCGCGGGAGACGTAGGCAACGGCCTGGGCGTGATTTCCGCCGCTGACGGCGACGATGCCTGTGCTTCGCTCCGCTTCGGTGAGCGCGAGCGCTCTGTTAAAGGCGCCGCGAACTTTGAACGAGCCAGTCTTCTGAAAGACCTCGATCTTAAGGTAGACGTTCGTTCCTAGGCGCTCGCTCAGCGTCACGCTGGGGATCAACGGCGTCCGCCGGACCATATTGCTAATGCTTTCCCGCGCAAGCTGAATCGCCGCGAGGTCAAAAGTGTGCATCGTGTTTAGGATCGCACGCGAGCTGTCTTGCGCATTGGCGCGGACTTGGGATGTGGATGGAATGCCTTCAAGTGTCTTCTGGTGACGGGCGTAGACAGCACGATGGATGTCGTCGTCGTTCCAAACGGCGTCAGGCGATCGATAAGTGTTTCGAGATGCCCGACATTGGCGACGGCTACCTTCATCATGAAGGAATCCGCGCCGGTTCCTCGGTGGCATTCGAGGACCTCGGGCATGTCCTTGACCAGAGCTGTAATCCGCGTGAAGACATCCCCAACCACGCTTAGCCGGACAAAGGCGAGGATCGGCAGGCCAATGCGGACCGGATCAATTTCGGCGCGGTAGCCGAGGATGACGCCTGAATCCTCGAGTTTGCGCACACGTTCGGCTGCGGCCGGAGTCGAAAGTCCGACGTGGCGGCCGAGTTCGGCGAAACTGGTCCGCGCGTTGTGCTGGAGCGCGCTGACGATCTTCCAGTCGGTTGGATCGAGCGCCACTTGCGATCGTGAGGAGAAAGCGGCCTGAGGCTTCATGATGAAAGGTCTGATGCCGATTGTAGCCGACGATCGCGCCTTCTCCAACGCGAAAAATCGCTCTACTATGAAAGGATGGCGACCACGTTGCAACCAGTCGAATCCGGCAGCAAGTCCGCGAATCCGCTGCGCCTTAAACGCATTCATCACATCGAGTTCTGGGTAGGGAACGCCAAACAGGCGGCATTCTATTACCGCAAGGCTTTCGGCTTCTCGCAAACTGCCTATCGCGGCCTCGAAACCGGCGTGCGCGACCAGGCTTCGTACCTGATGGAGCAGAACAAGGTGCGGTTCGTACTCACGACTCCGCTGTCGAGTGCCAGCACGATGATGCCGCACCTGGCGAAGCATGGCGACGGAGTTCGCGACATCGCGTTCGAAGTCGACGATGCGGACGCGGCCTTCCACGAAGCAGTCCGCCGAGGCGCGGTCGCGGCTGTCGAGCCGCACACCATCGAGGACGCAAACGGAAAGGTCCGCCATGCCGCGATCCATACGTACGGCGACACGCTGCACTCGTTTCTGACGGTTAAGGATTACCGCGGTCCGTTTCTGCCGGGCTTCCAGGAGGCGAACATCCCCGGTGATTCCTGCGGGATCCTCCGCGTGGACCATTGCGTGGGTAACGTCGAACTTGGAGCGATGAATCAGTGGGCCGAGTTCTACGCCCAGGTCCTGGGTTTCGCTCGCTACATCACCTTCGACGACAAGGACATTTCGACCGAATACAGCGCACTGATGAGCATCGTTATGTCCGACGATTCTCATTCTATCAAGTTTCCGCTCAACGAGCCGGCGGCCGGCAAGAAGAAGAGCCAGATCGAGGAGTATCTCGATTTCTACGAGGGTCCGGGCGTGCAGCACATCGCGCTGCAGACCACCGACATCATCGAAACCGTCGCCAAGTTGAAGGCGAATGGCGTGGAGTTCCTGCGCGTGCCGGAGAGCTACTACAAGAATCTCGGCGACCGCGTTGGCACGATCGACGAGCCGATGGCGGCCATCATGGACCTCGGGATCCTGGTCGACCGCGACGAGGAGGGCTATCTGCTGCAGATCTTCTCGAAGCCGGTCGAGGATCGGCCTACTGTGTTCTTCGAGATCATTCAACGGCATGGCAGTCGGGGATTCGGGAAGGGCAACTTCCGGGCGCTGTTCGAAGCGATCGAGCAGGAGCAGGCCAAGCGGGGAAATCTGTAATCGCAGCACGAGAGAGACATCGAAGATGCCTATTTACCATTCAGCCGGCGAGATTCCGCGGAAGAGGCACCAGGTGTTCCGGCAATCTTCCGGCGAGTTGTACGCCGAAGAGTTGATGGGCAACAAGGGGTTCGTCGGAATCTCGTCACTGGTCTACCATCTTCGTCCTCCGACGCGGATTCGCGACGTGAAGGCTGTCGGGGAATTCCGCTGGGAAGCTGCCGGCGAACACGTACTGAAGCCGCGCCACTTCAAGACAGCGTCGTTTCACAAGGGCGGATTCGCGACGACGGACCGCACGCCGTTTCTCTACAACCACGATGTCGCTATGCTGCTCGCGCAGCCGGATCGCGACGAGGATTTCTACTATCGCAACGGCCAAGCCGATGAGGTCGTGTACGTCAGCGAGGGTGAGGGCGTCTTCGAATCGAATCTCGGGTCGCTGCGCCTTACGAGCGGTGACTACGTTGTAATCCCACGCGGCATTCTGCATCGCTATCGTTGGACCAAGGCTCCTCGTCTACTAATCTTCGAAAGCAAGGGCTACGTACGTACGCCGAAGCGCTACCGGAACGAGCACGGCCAGTTGATCGAATCGGCGCCCTATTCCGAACGTGATATCCGGCGGCCTGAGTTTCATGCGCCGTGCAACGAAGAAGGCGAGTTCCGGCTGCTCGTCAAGCAGCACAACATCCTCACCGAGGTGACGCTGGCGCATCATCCGTTCGATGTCGCCGGATGGGATGGCTACTACTACCCGTGGGCGTTCAACATCCACGATTTCGAACCGCGCGTGGGCCGTTTCCATCTGCCTCCGCCCGTGCACCAGACGTTTGAGGGCGATGGCTGGGTGATTTGCTCGTTCTGCCCGCGTCCGTACGACTTTGACCCGCAGGCTGTACCCGCGCCCTATCATCATTCGAACGTGATGTCGGACGAGGTCATCTACTACGCCAGCGCGGAGTTCATGTCGCGGAAGGGCGTCGAGTACGGCTCCGTCACTTTGCATCCGGACGGGGTCCCGCACGGTCCGCATCCGGGGCGAACGGAGGCATCGATCGGCGCCAAGTCAACCGATGAGTTGGCGGTCATGCTCGACACGTTCCTTCCCCTGCACGCCAGCCGGGAAGCCGATGCGGTGGAGGACAAGAAGTACTACCTTTCCTGGATTGAAGGCTGAACCTGGACGGTACTGCGTACCGTAACTATTACTGCTAGTAACAGGGCCAACTGCCCATATTCCCGTTCCGGTCCGCGCCTCATTGTGGGAGCGTGGAAGTTGAGGTACTAATCAACGGAACGCCAGGAATCACTCTGGAGGCGGAGCAACCCGCTCAAGCCCTTGAGAGTGAACGACCGCCTTATACCCAAGAGATCTTTCGCGAGGACCTTCGCCTCGTCGTTCGCTTTACGCGCCACTGGATTCACTACGGGTGGATGACGTTCACCGTGGTCGCCACGCTAATTGCAGCCGTCGAGGGCGTGTTCGCGAGGTAGCAGGAGCCCGAGAGATCCGTTTTACCGCCTTCGTCCTGTCCCAAGCCCGACTCCGGCTCCTACCAAACCTCTACTTCGACTGGCGCACCGGCGCCGCACCCTAGAATCTTGCCCGCCGCCCCCTGGTTCGCACAGACTTCGATATACCCGCTGGAGCCCTCGATCACAAACAATTCGCCAACCTGCGCGGTGGCGTACGTCGGAACTGCGAGGTGGATTCGCTCCATTCCGATGCGGACTTCAAACGCCCGGCGGTTGAGCAGATCAAAATCCGCCATCTTCAAATTCGTGATGAGGTTGCCGAACCTGTCCATTTTGAGTACGGCGCCGGTCCAAACGCGGCGGGACGATTGCTGAGGTTCAAACCAATTGCTGTGGAGCAAGTCGTCGATCTTTGGTCCAAGCTTCGACGGTGGAACGCCCCGGGCGAGGTGTGCGGCGACCGGCGCAAAGATGTCGCGGCCGTGGAAGGTCGAACTGACGGTTTTCAGATAGTAGCGGCTGTCCGCCGTATGGCGCGCCGTCCATTTCTCGGCCGCGCAAACGATCGAGAAAACACCATTATCCGGCCCCACGAAGTATTGTCCGGCGGCCGCTACGACCACCGGCCGGCGCGCGCTGCCAACACCGGGATCGACGACCACAACGTGGATGGTCTTCTTCGGATAGTACCGATACGCCTGCGCGAGGGTGACTGCGGCCTCCTCGATCGCAAATGGCTGAATTTCGTGAGTAATATCGATAATCGTGGCCATTGGCGCGATCCCTAAGATCACGCCTTTCATTGAGCCGACGAAGTGGTCCGAGGTCCCGAAATCGGTGGTTAGCGTGACGATGGTGC
>JBDTTK010000057.1:0-11900 GCA_039930685.1 Bryobacteraceae bacterium
AACGGACCGAACAGGGCGGAGCGGACCGCGGAATGGAGGCCGTCCGCGCCAATCACGAGGTCGAAGGAACGTGGCCGGCTGTGTTCGAAGGTAACCTCGGCGCATTGCAGGTTCTCGCGAATATCGGTTACGCTATCGCCGTAGATCACCTCCACGTCGTCCTCAATGGTGCGATAGATGGCGTTGGCGAGGTCGGCGCGCTGGATGCTCAAGAAGCGGTCGCCCAGGCTTCGCGCGAACATGTTTCCGGTGACCGCGCTCCGCGGGCTGCCGTCCGGGGCAACGAATTCGATGCGATCAATCCGGTAGCCAGCTTCCCTCACTTCAGGGATCAGGCCCATGCGCTCGGCGACGTCGAACCCAACGCCCCAGAAGTCAATGATGTACCCGCCCTGGCGGAATTCCGGGGCGCGTTCGACGAGCACGGGCGTAAAGCCGTAGTGACGCAACCAATAGGCGATGGTTGTGCCCGCGATCCCTGCGCCCGAAACTAATACCGTTTTCCGGGACATGACGATTGGAGCTTGGCGCGCCACTGATCCGCGATCGAAGAGCACATCCGAAGGGGCGCGGGAAACTCTGACTTCATCGTAACGCTCCTGTGAACACGCCACGGGCTGGCAGGGCAAGCCGAGCGGATCGGATGACTCCGAACGCCCTATCGGAAAGTCGTTGCGGCGGAGCACGCCCGTAAGGCGTTGACGAGGTCTTCTTCGGAATCTATCAAGGTCAACCCTGGTTGCACTTCGATGCCGCAGGCGCGCGACGCGATTACGGGAACCCCCGCCGCGATGGCCGCCAATAGGGCGCGGGGCTGGTTTTCGACGATCGCGGGCAGGACCACAGCCTGCACTTGACCGAGCCATGCCGATCCGGATTCGGCGGGTTGGCAGATCCCGTCCCAGAAGCCATCGCCTTCGAGGCTTCGCGCGGTTACAACAACGCGAAATCCGAGTTCTTTGGCCGCGGCTCGCACGAGGTGCGCGCCGCGCCGGGCCACTGCGGGTCCGGGGAAGCCAATCGCGGAACTATGCGCACCGGCGGCCGGTCGGACCGTCACGCGGGGAAGGATCCAATCCAGGCGCGTAGCCCTGCCGCCGAAGAGATCCGCGACAGCGGCATGCGGCGTGACGATGATTCGCGCTGAAGCGAGCGCTTCGGATTCCGCGGCGGCGAGCCAGGCGGGCGCGCGGAAGTCTATGAGCGTCGGGTATTCGGGGTGCCGGGCGAAGGCGGCGTCGAGTGTGCGCTCGAGATTTGATATCGGCAGCCGGGTCATGACGACAGTGAATTCACGGCCTCCCAGGTGGCCGTCGCGCCAGAGAAAGGGCAGCAAAGACTGCGCTACCACGAGGCTGGTCATCTCCGGCCGTAGGGCTCGACCGTAGGCGCGAGCCAAGGCTTCCGCGCCGGCCAGCAGAGCCTGCTGCCTGGCGGCTCCCTGCGCTGCCAGCCGGCGGGAGGCCCAGGAACGCCGCAGCGTGGGCCAGGCGGCGTGACGGACTTGGCCAAACGGCTCGACGGACCAGCGATAGCGCTCCAGGCCCCAGCGCGCGCCGTTTAAGGGAATAAAGAGGGCGTCGTGCGCGGTGGCCGATTCAGCGATCCATCGCTCGAACTCCGGCCAGCGTTCGTCCATCAGAAACGCACGGCGGTCGGAGGTGGGGAGTGCGGCGGCACGGGGGTGGTGCAAGCAGGTGTCGGCGCCGCAGGTAAAGCAATTGTTGGCCTCCGCGCGCTCGTCCTGGTGGCTCGAAACTCCGTTCAGAACAAGCAGGCGAACCGACGCTCGGGTATTCATGCGAACGACGAGTTCATCCGGAGTCAGGCGGACTTCGAGTTGGAGATCGGACTTTGGCCGAAACCGCAGGTCCACGTAATTCCAGGCAATGGTGGCATCTTGTCCCAAGGCCGCGCCCGAACCGGGTACGACTCGAGAATGCGCATGCCGTTCGACGATTTCGCAGCCGGCCTCGAGAGCGACCTGGTAGAGGGCGTTCGAAAGTTGGCACAAACCCCCGCCAACCGAGGGCACCAGGCAGCCCTGCTGCAGCATACGGCCTCGAACGAAGCCGCGCCTGGCGGTCGCCCGGCCCATCTGACGCCAGAAGCTAAACACCTTGCCACCGGGGATCAGCAAGCCATCGAGCCGTGCGGCGGCTGCTCGTAGGTTCTGGACCTTTCCGATTTCATAGGCGCGTTCCGCACTCGCAGCCGGATTCCAGAGCTTAGACCGCGATTCGACGGCGAGGCTTGAGGAGGGTGCCGAACCGCGCGCATGCCGGGGAACCGGGCGCCGGAGATCGGAGATCCAACGCTGGACGCGCAAGCCGGCGACCTTTAGGTGAAACACGACGGCCGAGCCGAGGGTGGGTTGATCGGGTGCAGTCATTCCGTCGCGTTTTCGATGAGTCCTTCGGCAGCCTATTGTTATCGCGTTGAACGCCGGAGATTCGGCTCTTTCACCCGTCCTGCGTACGAGCATACCTGGAAACGACGTCCGCGGTCTGTGTGGCCAAGGCGCAGAAACGCTGGCAAAACAGCCCGCTGCGCGCTCGAGCGTTTGACTGGGTCAGGCTCCACGCATGACAATCAAACACATATGCGCATTCAGTTTGACCCCACGAATCTGCGCGCCGAGATGGTGGGCGCCGAGCATGGGCTAACGAAAGAAGACCTGAGTGGAGCGAACGGAGAGGCACTGGCGGCATTGGAGGGATTCCGGCGCGGATATGAGGCTGGTCATTATGGATTTCCTCACCTGCCGAATGACGCGGTACTTGTAAAATCGATCCTGCAATACGCAAAGAGCGTTGCAGGCACCTACGACACGGTCTGTGTCATTGGAATCGGCGGTAGCGCGCTGGGAGGGTGGGCGCTAGATTGCGGAATGCGGGGGCCGCACCCCGTGCAGGGCGTGCACACGCCCAAGCGTCCGCGCCTGGTGATTCTCGATAATGTAGATCCGGATTTTATCTACACGGCGCTCGCTTCGATGAATCCGAAAAAGACGCTCGTGGTTCCGATCGCGAAATCGGGGTCGACCCCGGAGACGGTTGCGACATTCCTGATGGTCAAAGACTGGCTGACCAAGGCGCTGGGCAAGCGGGCGGCTACGCGGATCGCCGTAGTCACCAGCGAGGGGCGCGGGGAACTGAAGCAGATGGCCGCCGCGGAAAAGTATCAGACGTTCCACCTGCCGGAGAACGTGGGCGGGCGCTTTAGCGTGTTTTCCGCCGTCGGTTTGCTTCCGGCGGCGCTGGTGGGATTAGACATCCGCAAGCTCTTAAAGGGAGCCGCGGCGATTGCGATTTCGTGCTGGAAGACGGACCTGTCCTCGAACACGGCGCTGCAGGCAGCGCTCTATCACTGGATGATCTGGACGCGCCGTCAAAAACTGATTCAGGTCGCGTTCCCGTACTCCAACAAACTTTGGGGGACCGCGTTCTGGTTCCGTCAGCTGTGGGCGGAGTCGCTTGGAAAGGCCAGGAGCCGCAAAGAGGAACTCATCCACGTCGGGCAGACGCCGGTGGCGGCGCTCGGAACCACGGATCAGCATTCGCAGGTACAGCTTTACATGGAAGGCCCGAATGACAAGGTTTTTTCCTTCTGGGCGGTCGGCCGGTTTGCGAACCAGGGCCGCATACCGCGAGGAAAGACGGGTTTTGAATCTATGGACTACCTCGGCGGGCAGACGCTCGAGAGACTGATCGATTCGGAACGACGCGCCACGGCGGCCGCGCTGACGGAGAATGGGCGTCCGAACTGCACGTATACACTCGACAAGTTAGATGCGGAGCATCTCGGCGCCTTCCTGATGCTGCTTGAGTTTCAGACGGCGTTCATGGGTGAATTGTTGGACATCAACGCGTTCGATCAGGACGGCGTCGAGCTGGGAAAGAAATTCGCGTTCGCGCTGATGGGCCGCAAGGGCTATGACGAATACGCCGACCGTTTCAAGGCGTATGAGGCCAGGCGGAAGGCGTCGAAGTAACTACGTGCGCGGTTCGAAGACGCCAAAGGTTCGCGGTTTCGGAACTTCTGGCAGGGGCTTATAGCCGAGGCGCTCTTTGTAAACTTCGAGCGTATTGAAGGCGATCGGGCAATAGACGGAGCGAGTCGCGGCGGCCGCGAGCAGGTCGTCGGATGCGGCTTCGCTCGTGGTGAGATTTGGAAAGTCGCGACACGCCTTCGGGCGCGCTTCATAGACACTGCAGAGGTTGTCGATCAGGAAGACGCAGGCATCGCGCTTCTGGCTCAGTACGGTCTTTGTGCTGTCGCGCGGATCGCGAACGGTGAACCGCTGCATCACTTCGAGCCGGGTTATCTCCAGCTTTCCGGCGAGGGCTTCCATCTCGTCGCTCGAAACGGCGACGCGAGTGTGCTTGCAGCAATTGGCGCACACCGTGCAGTCGATCTTGGTTTCGACTTCAGCGGCAATGATATGGAATGGGTCGTTCGGCAGGGGCCGGGCCTTGAGGATTCGGCGGAAGCGAAGGTTGTCGGCCTGCTTCGACTCGGCGATACGACGGACTTCGGCGAGATCGGTAAGCACGCCCGAGGATAGCGCGTTTGGCTGCCTGCGTGCTAGTGAGGTCAGCGATTTGGGCTGGGGAAGCTCGGGCGCCCGCTTGCGATCTCGTGCCGGAAACTGAGTAAGTGGAAAGACTCGGCGGCGCAACCAGCGGCCCGGTTCGGGCCGAGGACCCTACGGATGAAGCCTCAGGCCCGCTCGCAAGGCGTCGGTCTCACGCTCCGACGAAGTGTCGAAGAGCCAGATATTGGAGCGAATCTGGGCCGCATTGTAGACCAGTTTGTCGCGCGCGATCGACAGATTGAAATCCGGGGACAGCAAGTTCGCGAGCGAGTTCTGCGCGGAGTGAAAATGCGCGACTGCGAAGGCGGGTCCGGTGGGCTTGCCGTCGGAAATTGGCCGCGCCCAAATGCAGAGGTGACCATCCTGCTGCGATACGTAGTACAACAGCTTGCCATTTGGTGAAAAGCGCGGCCGGTTTCCCGCATCCCCCGCGGCAGTGACCGGAACCCAATCGGCCTCCGGAGCCGGTGCATGCCCGCCGATCGGCGCAAGAGCGATCTCGGATCCTGTTCCCGTCGTGAACTCGAACGCGAGCCAGCGGCCGTCCGGCGAGATGCCGGGAAATCGGAGCGATCCGTTCTTCGATTCGAGAAGCGTGTTTTGGCTGCCTGTTTCGAGGTCAATCCTAACGAACGACGACTGGTTGCCGGGGTTGATAATGACTTGCTTGTCATCCACGATCCACGGCCGGCATCCGACACAAAGACGCCGGCTGAGTCCCGAGTCGCGATCTACAAAATACGACGAACGTCGATGCGCCGCCTCTTCTACCATGAGAACGGACGAGCGTCCGCTTGCCGACAACACGGGAATCGCTCCCACAAACTGTTCGGGCAACTTGATCGCTGCGCTCGAGACTGCTCCGGTCGACGCATTCAGGAACTGCGGAAGGCGGGCGGCGGAACTCTTTCTTCCGTAAAGAAGGGTTTTACCGTCCATTGCGACGGCCGGAAAGGATTCCCAGGTCGCGTCGTCCGTGAGTCTTGCCGGAGCGCCCCTGGCGATTCCCTGATTGGTGTCGGCGGCGATGCTCCAAACATCCACGGTTCGGGTGACAACGGAATACGCGATAAAGCGGTCGTCGATCGCGGCAGGAAAGAGGTCGAGGTTTGGGCCAGACGTTACGCGGCTGAGTTGTCCGGGGATGACCGACGACCCGGAAATCGAGATGCGCCATATGTTGGTGCTTTCGGCTTCGCCGGCCGAAAACAGAACATCACCGTTCGGCAGCCACCGGTCCGGCGTAATCACCTGGTGAAACCACTGTGGCGGTCCGAGTCCCTGTGCAAGAATGGCCTCAATTGCTCCGGTCTTCTTCGGTTCACCGCCGTCCAGGTCGACAATCCACCAATCGGCGAATCCGCCCCGTACCTTGCGCCCCCAGAACAAGAGCTGCTTGCCGTCGGGAGACCAGATCGGATGCAGCGCAATGGCGAAGCCAGGCGCTATCTTTCGTGTGGCGCCAGTTGCCAACTCGGCCACTTGGCAGCCGGTTTGGTCAATGAAAATCAGATTGCCGTACTCGCCTCCGCCGGTCCAATAGGCTAGGTACCGCCCATCAGGAGAGAAGCGAGGCCGGTTGCCTCGCGGCGCGACCAATTTCTCAACTTCCGACTCGCCGGTGGACCGCAGATAGATGCCGGGTTTGTTGCGATCGGACTGGTACGCAACGAGCCGTCCGTCGGGAGATAGATCCGGATCGTAGTCGTCTGCCTGATCGGTCGTGAGTTGCCTGGGATCACCGCCCGGGAGGCTTTGCAGCCAAATGTTAAGGTTCTTGCCGCCCCGATCGCTGGCATAGACCATCACGTCGGTATTGCGGCTTCCGGAAGGGAACTCGCTTCGCCCCCCTTCTCCGGTGATCCGAACCATTTGGGCGTGTCTTGCAGGCGGTTCGGGCCGCGTGGCGCTGAGGGCGATGACGGCCAGAACGAGGGCGGCAACGCCAAGTGCCGGGATCCACCAGGAGTTATTCGACGGCTCCGACTTGGGGGCAAGCGGGATGGGTGCTTCGGCGCTCAAGAAGACCCGACGAAAAGCCGGCTGATACACGCCGGTCGGAATATCGATCAAGACCTCGTCTGTTCGCCCGGCGCCCTGATAGTACTTTCGCAGGCGGCCGCGCAGCCGGCTGACCTCGACTCGCACAATCGCGTCCGAACGAGGGTCGAATTTCTCGTCGCGGCCCAAGACGTCGATGGCGAGACTGAACTCTTTGAGGAGCGCACCCCGTCCGGCCAAGGTTTGTTCCACCAGATGGCGCAGGAGCCGGGAAGGCCGGTCCGCGCCGCGGAACTCGAGGCTGCGCAGGATCCTCTCAAGTTGCTCTTCAACTAGATCCTGATCTAGATCAACGCCTATCACACTCATACCGGTGCCACAAGTCTAGCCGCAGACCGCCCTGCAATCAAGACGGAAGTGAGAGCTTTAATGCCTTATTAATCAACGATGTACGTTACAAATGACGGATCGCCCACAGGGTGGGCGGCCGCTTCGCCCCAAATTGTCCAAAAGCGTGTTTTGCGGGCGCGGCTCAGGCGACTCCAGAATGGATTCGGGGGCCCGGCGGTTGCTCGGAAACGATCCTGGCTTCATGATCGAGCATTTGGCCCCAACGCGCCTCGACGACGACTTTGTCAGCGACCTTGTTCGCCAACCTGAGGAAGGCCTTATAGTGCCCCAGCTCGGAGGAGAACAGAGCGTTGTAAAAGGCGGCCAGCTCTTCGTCGGGAGAGGTGGCGGCCAGAATGCCAAAGCGTTCGCAGGACCGGGCTTCAATCAGCGCCGACACCATCAGGCGGTCGAGCAGTTCTCCTTCGCCGCCCTTGCGGACCAGAGCCCGCAGCGCTCGCGCGTACGCGCTTTGGTGGCCCCGGTCCATCTGGCCGCCACGGCGGATCAGAAGCCGCGTGACTTGCGAGAGATGCGAGGCTTCGTCTTTGGCGATTCCGGTCAGGAGCCGGATGGGATCGGACAAGGCGGAGTGGCCCCAATCGAGCGGAGTGCGCGAGCGCAGGGGCAAGGCGGCGATTCGATCGAGGGCGACATCCGGCACGATTTCAAGGGTAACGCATGGGTTGAACGGAAGCGGTGGATTTTATCCGCGCAGGACTCGCGCGGACAGTTCCGATAGGTCGTCAATCCGGAGGTCCGGCGGAGCCTTCGCGAATGTCTCCGGCTGGAATCCCCAGTTGACGCCGCACGCGACGACGCCCGCATTGCGGGCTGTCAGGATGTCGACGGAACTGTCGCCGACCATGATTGTGTGTTCTCGCGGTGTGGGCCGTTCGGTGAGGAGCGCCTCAATGGCGACCGGATCCGGCTTCTTCTGCTCGAAGCTGTTACCGCCATAGATCCGGAAGAAATGGGCATCGAGATCCAGACCATGAATAATGCCAATAGAGAAGCGCACGGGTTTATTCGTCAAAATCGCCATAGGCACTCCGGCGTCATGGAGTTCGTCGAGCGCGGAACGCACACCCGGATAGAGCGCCGTGTGGTCCAGCATGTGTTCCCGGTAGTAATTCAGGAAGAAGCGAAGTCCGCGCGCGTTGTCCTCCTCGCTGGCGTCCGGGCCAAGCGACCGCCGGACGAGCATTGGGGCGCCGTTGCCGACGTACGAGTAGACGGTTTCATTCGGAATCGGACCCATGCCCATGTGGGCGCGGGTGGCGTTGACAGAGTTCGCGAGATCGATTTGCGAGTCGATCAGCGTACCGTCGAGGTCGAAGATCAGGAGGTTGTGCGCGGGATCAGGCATCGGCTGGTCGGATTACGCTTCGCTTTCCGGGAGTTTCTTTTGCTTCATCTTCTTGAGCTTGTCCTGCCAAATCTTCTTGAGCGCGAAGATGGCCTCGTCGACGGCGTCGCTGAGACCGCGGGGGGCCAGCGACACGATGGTCCGCGAGGCCTCCATGCCGTAAGGCATTACGGCGGAATTCACAATGTAATCGGGAGTTGGGTTCTTTGGCGCAAAGGCGAGCAATACGGTAACGATTACGACGACGTACAGGCTGCCGCGGACGAAGCCCAACGCCCCACCCAGGACCCGATCGACGAGTCCGAGTCCGACGAGTTTGAACATCCTTGCGACGAACCAGCCTACGGCTGTTCCGGCGAGGATGAACGCGAAGATCACGATGAAGAATCCGAGCAGATTGGCTACGGCTTTCGAGGTGATCAGGGTTCCAATCCAGGCGGCGGGAATTCCGTAAAACCAGAATCCGCAGAGCAGACCAGCGATTGCGGCGACAAATCCGATGCCCACGCGCGCAAAGCCCGCCCGGAATCCGGTGTACATGGAGGATGCGACGACAATCAGGAGGAGGAAGTCTAGCCAGTTCATCTAAAGGGAGTTGGAATCGGCGCAGCCTGAGCCCCAATGGCAGCCAGATCTAAGACTAGCATCGCGCGATGCCGTTTGAGCGCTTTCCCTGCCGATTTACGCCTAACTCAAATGAAGGCGCCGAATCCCGTCCGCTCACGGACCTGCCGGGCGCTTTTGGGAAGTAAGGAATCGCCGCAGAGCGAGGATGGGCAGCAAAGGAAACTAGAAGCTCAATGAGTTTGACGCGGACTGTATGGATGTTGGTCGGCTTGTCGGCGGCGGCGGCCGGATTTGGGTTCGTCGATTCGATTGCCGCTCCTCGTCATGGCGGCGGCTGGATCACCCTGCCGAATCTCGCACCGTTCCTCTGTTACGCCTGGGCCGGGATCTTCGCGGCCGCCGCACTGATCTTGTGGGTTGTCTCGATGCGCGCCAATCCGAACGGCGTCTTTGCCACCGTCATGAACTTCGCGGGAGTGCTCCTGTTCGTCGCCGGCACTCTGGGGCTTTGCTGGGTCGTGCTGCAGGAGTTTCCCATCCATGCATTTCAACCTCGAAAGGAGGCTTCGGGCATGAGCCGTTATCCGATTCGCGTCGATAAGAAATTTGGCTTTATCGACCGCCAGGGCCAAGTGGTGATCGCGCCTCAGTTCGACACTGTATCCGAATTTTCGGACGACCGCGCGCGAGTCTACATCGGTTCGCTGGCGGGTTACATCGACCGGCAGGGCAAGATGGTGATCGAGCCGAAGTACGCCACCGCCACGGACTTTGCGCAGCACCGCGCGGTGGTCCTTGAAGGCACGCAATACATGGTCATCGACCCGGCGGGTAAGGTGATCTCGAAGATCCCCTACCGCGTGCTCGGTGAGTTCCATCAGGAATTGGCGCGGGTACAGAAGACTGGCGAGAAAGACGCGTCCGGCAAGCGCGAACCGACCACTTACGGGTACATGGACCGTGACGGGCACGTGGTCATCGAGCCGAAGTACCTTCCGGCAGGCGATTTTCCGGACGACGGCGGATTGAACGTCGGTGGGCTCAACAAGGAATGGCAGTACTTCGATACAAACGGCAATGTCATTTTTCGCATTCCTCAGGGTCCGCGCCTCGAAGGCGCGATCGGATTCCACGGCGGGTTGCTTCGCGTCAAAGAAGGATTTTCGTGGGGATTCAAGGATGCGCACGGCGAATGGCGGATCAAGCCGACCTACGACGACGCTCAGGATTTTAAGGACGGTTTCGCCAGTGTTGAATCCGGCGGCAAATGGATCGAGATTGACACGGACGGCAAAGAAGTTAAGCGTCCGGCATGGCACGCGTTGAAACCCATCTCGGATGGCCTGCGGCTGGTCGCGGAGGGCGACCGGATGGGTTACTTGACGCCCGACGATAAGCCCGCATTTGCGTTCCGCAAATACGAGGACGCGAAGAGTTTTTCGTGTGGCATGGCAGCGGTCAAAGTGGACGGCTCGTGGGGGTACCTAGACAGGAGCGGAAATCTGGCGATCCGCGCGTTGTTTAACGCCGCGACGGATTTCAGGGACGATCTGGCCTGGGTAATGACCAATGAGGGCGAGATGGGTTACATCAACGTCAAGGGCGAGTTCGTGTGGAAGGCGGCGCCGCTGCCGAGGCTGCAGTTGAAGCCCATTGAGGGTCCCAAGCCGTCCGCGCCGCGGAAGCAGGACGAATTCGATATCGAGATTGAATATACGGCTTTCGATTTGTCGTCGTGGGAATCGGCCTACGTCCCTCGCATCACCAACAGGACCACCGGCGAGGTGCTCCTCGACCTTTTGGACAGCACCGCGTGGCACGGTCATGCCCGGCTCCGAGAGGGCAAAGTGCATCTGACGCTCGAGAACAGCCACTGGAACGAAACCCTGAGCCTGGTGATCGATCCGGCAACTCGCAGCTTTGTCGATGATCGCATCCCATTGCGGAATCAGCCGTTGTCGGTGCTCGCGGACCGCTTGAGCGCGACGACGGGGGGTGAGGTTCCGGTAGGACAGTCGGTTTTAGCCGCTAAGTACGTCGTGAATTGGGAGCCGGACGGAGGCAAGGTGCGTTACGCCGAAGGCGACCGCCAGGTGAATATCACTTGCGACAATCGATCGCAGGGCGTCCGCATTCTGCAAGCCAATTCTTTCTCCCACTGGGTTGGCAGAAGCGGGTTTGTCCCCGTGACTCCCTCAGAGCGCGCTGAGTTGATTGGCCGTGTTGCGGCAGACGCACAAAAGCGAAACCTTCGCGTCGAGATTGCGCGCGCCTAGTTCGACTGCGTCAACCTACAGTACTCCCGTGACACAATAATCGGGTGTGCGCGCAATAGGCGCGTGGGAGGGTCCGATGCGATTTTTGATGCTCGCTGCCATTTCGTTCGCCGCTTACGCGGATGGATCTGGTAATTGGTCGATGTTTCGCGGGAACGGCGCCCTCGGTGTGGCTGACGGTCCGGCGCCGCTTTCCTGGAACGCCGACGCGGACGCGGGTCCGCAGCGCAATGTCAAATGGAAGACGCCAATGCCCGGCCTTGGCCATTCGAGCCCGGTCATCTGGGGCAACAAGCTGTTTGTCGCGACGGCGGTGAGCGCCGCAGGCGTGGCTCCGCTGAAGGTCGGCTTGTACGGTAGCGGCGATCCAGCAGATGACAATGGCGAGCAGAGCTGGCAGGTATTTTGCCTCGACAAGAACACCGGCAAGGTGCTGTGGGAACGGACCGCATTTAAGGGCCTCCCGCGCTCGAAGCGGCACACCAAAGGCACCCACGCCAACACCACGATTGCGGTGGACGGAAAGCGGATCATCGCGTTCTTCGGATCCGAGGGCCTGTACGCTTATTCGGTCGACGGAAAGCTGCTTTGGAAGAAGGATTTCGGTGTCATCGATCAGGGGCCGAAGGGCTACGATCTCTCGTGGGGATTCTCGAGCTCCCCGGTGCTGTTTGAAGACAAAGTGATTGTCCAATGCGAC
>JBDTTK010000058.1:0-11894 GCA_039930685.1 Bryobacteraceae bacterium
GGCGTATCATTTGGCGCTGCTCGCGGCCGAGTTGTTCTTCGAGAACTGGGCGAGTTACGGCTTGCGGAATCTGGTACGAAACCCGGCGCAGTTGGCGACGATCACGCAGGATCTGGACAAAAGAATCGGATTGTAGTTGCGGCTGTGCATCCGGTGAGAGCAATCCCTACTGATTGAAGTCGCGGATCCGCTCGACGGTGGCGGGGTCCAGGTGCTCGAGGATCTCGACGAGCAGGTCGACCGTCTGCTCGAAATCCTTGCGGTTGATGATTCCGTTGTGGGCGTGTGTGTACCGGGTTGGCACGAGCAGGCAGACGGTCGGGGTGCCGCCGTTGCTCTTCTGGATCTCGGCGGAATCGTCGCCGTAACCGGTGACCAGGTCGAGTTGCAGGGGAAGCTTGCGGGCGGCGGCTGAGTCCTTGACGAACTGGACGAACTTGCGGTTCGGCAGTTCCGAATTGTTGTAGAGGAAGATGCCAGGCCCGCCGCCGAGCCGTTCCTGGGATTCCTCGGGTTTCGCGTTGACGTCTCCGGTGACGCCGGCTTCGAGGGCGATGCCGATGTCGGGCTTGATCACGTCGACGGCGGTGCGCGCGCCGCGGAGTCCGACTTCTTCCTGCGTGGTAATTGCGTAGAGAATCTGATTGGGATGCGGGCGGTTGGCGAGACGCCGCATGACCTCAATCACCACGGCGCAGCCGACGCGGTCGTCCCAGCCCTTGCCGAGGTAGTTGTTCGTCCTGTTGAGGACCGCGAACGGAGCGTCAGGAACCACGGGGTCGCCGGGGCCGATGCCCATCGCGCGGACCTCCGCTTCGGATGCTGCGCCGACGTCGAGGAACAGGCTGTCGCGCGGGTAGACGCGGTTGCGCTCCTCGGCCGGAACGTAGTGGATGTCGCGGATTCCGGTGACCGCGCGCACGGGGCCCTTCGATCCGATGATGAGCCACCGCTGGTCGACCAGCGCCTGATCGAGCCAGCCTCCGAGCATCTGCATGGTGAGCATTCCGCGGGGAGTGACGCGGCGGATGACTCCGCCGAGCTCGTCCATGTGCGCGTCGACCATCACCTTGGGACCGGTGGTTCCCTGGCGCGCGATGATCGAACCCAGGCCGTCGAATTTGATGGACTCGGCGTAGGGCTTCATGGCTTCGACCATGATCTTGCGGATCGGCTCTTCGAAGCCGGGAGGTCCGGGAGCATCGGCGAGTTGGCGGAGGAGGTCGAGGGTGCGGTCCTGCGCGGCGAGCGGGAGTGCGGCGAGGAGGAGAAGTATCCGGATCATTGGCGTGGAAACAAGTCTGCCATATCGGCGTCCGCGGTTGCGTGGCGAGCTCTTAGGCAAAAGGGGACGAGCACCGTGCTCGGATTTGCTGATGAGCTCAATCGGTATATCACGCTCTCAGTGGGAGGTCGCATTACGGTAGGCGGGGAGAACCAAATTTCTTTAATGCCTACTGCCCGACCCGTCTGGTCGCGATCTGGCCTCTCACCAGCAATGTTCCACTGGTCAAGGCGCCGCCCAGGACCCGCTCCTCCTGGAATGGAGTGAAGAACAGATTGACGATAAATTGCTTGGAGGATACGTTCAGTTGGAGAAATCCGTTCAACAATTTTGCTCGCTTTTGGATCGAGAGCGAGGAGATCGCGCCGCTGAAGTCGGCGGCGAGCACTTTGCGCGGGGTCTTAAACTGGCCGAGCGTCTCGCCCCGGAATCCGCCAATCAGATCGCCGTCGTCGGAGAATTCCTTCATGCTGAAGGTGCTGCTGTCGGACAGTTCCGTGCTCGCTATGAACAGATCGTAAATCCCTGTGCCGGTAATGCCCTTGTTCCCGAAGAATGTGAACCGCCAATTCGTCGAACCGAATTCCAAAGGCGGTGCCGAGGGCCGAGGCGAGATGGCTTCGTCGAGCCGCTGGATCGTCTGGATTCCGACGATAGCGTCCGGTTTGGTCTGGCCAGGACCAAGGATGTTGCGCGGCGGCCCTTTGAACTTGAGAACCGCGGCCTCGGTGGACCCGCCATAGACACCAGCCGGGTCGGTGATGCGAAAGCCCAATTGACTGAGCGCCGTTTGGATGCGCGTAACGGCGTCCTTGATTTCGGGGTTGCTGGCCATGCCACGGAGCAAATGTCCGGCATTTGTCTCCGAACATCTTTTCAGGGCAGACCTTCCCAGACTCTCCTCGGTGAAAAGCTTGGAGCTGAGCGCCATATTCGGGACTCCTAACGCCGACGACAGGTTGCCATATGATTCAAGGTGTCGATTTTGGCTTCCGTTTGCGGATGATTTTATCACAGGTCGCCACACTTGACTAAGAAGCTCGCTGGTTGCTGGGCGGGCCGCGCGGACGGGCTCCGGTTGTTGGATAGACTTACGTAACCGCAATGGTTTTCACGAAACGACTTCGGGAAGGGGTTCGGCGCGGATTCATCACCTGCAGCGTCCGGATCTGGCAGCGGCCGCATGTCAAAGTCGGAGGACGTTATCGAATGGAGGAAGGTGAAATCGTAATCGATTCCATCGAGCCCATCACGCTCCAGGACATCACCCATGACTTGGCGGTGGAATCAGGCTTTGAAAGCCGATCCGACCTGCTGAAGATCGCGAAGCACGGCCATGGCGAAAATGTGTACCTGGTGCGTTTTCACTACCTTCCGACTGTGTGAGCCTCCGGCCCACCCTTCCCCGTGCGATTGACCGCTGAGGTCGTTTGCGAGGTTTCCTCAGATTCCCTCTTGACGGAGTTCCATATTTCTATTATCATCGAAGTATGGAAGAAGACGGCGGCCGGTGGGATGTACTAGACGAGATCGACGATGAGGATCAAGCGGACTCGAGCCTCCGTTCCTCAGAGTTCCTGTCAAACGCCCGCCGCGAGGCTGCTGTCGGCTGCCTGATCTGCCAACTGGATGAAATGGACGACGAATGAAGATTAGCTCCGAAGACATTACACGTTACGCCGACATGTTCACGGCGATGGGCACGGAGCCCCGCCTGCGCATCATGCAATTGCTTTTGTCGGCTCACCCCCAGGGGCTCGTGGTTGGCGAGATTCAAGCTGAACTTGGAATCTCCGCCTCGACGCTTTCGCATCATCTTGAAAAGCTCAAGCACGAAGGGCTCGTGCAAGTAAGCCGCGAAGGAACCTTCCTTCGCTACACCGCGAACACTGCCGCGCTGCAGGAACTGCTTTCGTTCCTCTACGCCGAGTGCTGCACGCGAAACCAGGCGATCAAGCCCGAAGCGATCGTCCAAATTTGCACCTAGCCAAATCGTAAATAAGGAGACGAACACCATGAGCACTACCACCGAAGTGAGAAACGATATTAAGGAAGTCGTGAAAGAGAAATACGGGCAAGCAGCCCTGCGCGTGACCAGCGGCGGAAGCTCGTGCTGCGGCGCGGCGCCCTCCGCGAACGGATGCGGCGACCCGATCACCAGCAACCTGTACGATGCGCCCCAGAAGGACGAGCTGCCGGACACCGCCGTGCTCGCGTCGCTGGGCTGCGGGAATCCGACCGCGCTCGCGAAGCTGAATCCCGGCGAGGTGGTCCTCGACCTTGGTTCTGGGGGCGGCATCGACGTGCTGCTTTCGGCGAAGCGTGTCGGGCCGACGGGCAAGGCATATGGCCTGGACATGACCGACGAGATGCTCGCGCTCGCCAACGAGAACAAGCTCAAAGCAGGCGCCACCAATGTCGAGTTCCTGAAGGGCGAGATCGAGCACATTCCCCTGCCCGACAACTCGGTGGACGTTATCATCTCGAACTGCGTCATCAATCTTTCGGCCAACAAGGACCGCGTGCTCGCCGAGGCGTTCCGCGTGCTGAAGCCAGGCGGGCGGTTTGCAGTATCGGACGTCGTCACGCGCGGCGAGATGCTGCCGGAAATCCGCAAGAACGTTCTGCTTTGGGTCGGCTGCGTGGCGGGCGCTCTTGAAGAGAACGAATACAAGGCCAAGCTCAGCGCCGCCGGCTTTTCAGATGTCGATGTGGAGCCGACCCGGATCTACCACGTCGAGGACGCACGCGAGTTTCTGTCCGGGCAAGGCATCGATGTCGACGCCATCGCGCCGCAGGTGGATGGCAAATTCATGAGCGCGTTTGTCCGGGCGGTGAAGCCGGCCGCCAAGGAGTGCTGTGGTCCGTCGTGCTGCCAGTGAAGCGGTAGGGACCGCGTTCCTTCTGATCGCGGGTAGACGCCACGCCCTCGCTAGCGTGATGTGCTACGGGTGCCAGGTGTGCCCGCTGTTTCCCAACTCGGCCGCCATGGTGCATCACAGCTTTGAGGATCCGGCGGCAGTGGAGGGTCCGGAAGAAGAACGGCTCGCCGCGTTCCGTCGCGTCCGCGATGAGATTCGGCAGTATCTGAAGGCGCTGTAGGCTTGCGCGTTTCGCGCTAGACGGTGGCGAACTCGACGACGGCCTGCCGGTTTTTAGCGGTGGCGTCGTCGGCCATCAGGACCATCAGGTAGCCGCCGAAGAGCGCGAGGAGCGGCGCGTCCGGGCAGGAGCGGCCGAAATAGACCTGGGCGCCGGTCTTCACAAAGCTCTTCAGGTGGAATTCGAGGACGGGTTCTCCATTCTCATCGGTCATCGCCCAACGGGAATTCCAGAAGCTGGTGCACTTGAAGCCGTACTTGGCGCCGTCGGCCATCATGATCGTTCCGCCGCCGCCCCAGTCCGGTTGGTAGGTTCCGAGGTCCTCTTCCGAACCGGCGAGGCGGATGGTGACACCGGGGCGGAAGAACCCGACCCGCTTGAATGTGTAGGAGCCCTCGGCGCTCTCGGCGCGCGCGAGCGATCCCAGGCTGGTCTCAAACCGGAGCGTCGCCAACACGTCTCCGTCCCGCCGCAATTCGAACTGCCGCGCCAGAGGCCTCGGCTGAACCCAGTTCAGCGTGTTTCCGGTAAGTTCTTCGATTCTTCGCATGATGCCTTGAAGGTAACCTAGGTTCGATGAACACGGCGTGAAGCTGCCGTGTCAGAACGACGAACTTGCCCGTTTCGTCCCATTCGTGGCCTGGCTAGCGCCAAACGGCGAAAAGGACGCCGGAGTGCGGCGCCCTTTTTTGCTGTGATGATGAAGAGTCCGTTTCGCCTCGGGGCGACGGACTATTGGGCGAAGTAGCCTTGCGCCAGTTCCGGCTTCGCCTGGAGAGCATCGCGCCAGCACTGTCGCGCTTCCTCGACGCGTCCTTGCGACTTGAGGGCATGGCCCAGATTGAGAAGCGCTTCCGCGAAAGAGGGCCGTTCGTTCAGCGCCTCGCGGTACAACTTGATGGCATCCTCGGTCTGACCGGTCTTCTGAAGCAGGAGTCCGGTGTTGTAGAAGAGCTCCGGCGTGCGCTCACCGCTTTCAATGAGTTGCGCCTGGAAATCTAAAGCTTTGTCGAGGTCTTCGCGCTCGACAGCAAGCGCCGCGAGGCCGCGGAGGGCATCGAGCGATTGGGGCTCCGCTTCGCGGACGGCTTCGAAGGCCTTGGCGGCGGATTCGTGATCGCCAAGGTTCCACAGCGCCAGTCCGAGGTTCAGCTGCGCTTCAGGCCACTGAGCGCGTTTCCGCACGCAGGACTGGAAGGCTTCGGAGGCTCCGCGGAACTCGTTGCGCTGGAGGCGGAGGAATCCCAGCCGGAACCAGGCGTCTTCCCATTCCGGGCTACGGTTGAGCAGTTTGACGTACAAGCGCTCGGCTTCTTCCTTTTCGCCTTGCTGTTCGAGGACGCTGGCAAGGTTGTAGAGGATGTCGGCCAAATCCGGGGCGATTTGAAGGGCCTTTTCGTAGGCCTCACGGGCTCCGGAAAGCTCGCCAAGCTCTTGCTTGACGATGCCGAGATTGACGTAGGCCTGCTTGGCGTCCGGCCGGACTCGGATGGCTTCGAGGTATGCGGTTGCGGCCTGATCGAGGCGGGTGGCTTTCTGTTGCGCTACGCCGAGATTAAACCAACGCTCGAAGTGATCGGGCGTATATTCAACCAGCTTTTGGCAAAACTGAGAAGCGGCATCGAAGTCGTTGTCACCGAATGCACAGGTCGCCAAGCCTTCGAGCGCCGCCTGCGACATTGGCCGCAAGAGAAGGAGCTTCTCGGCGTATTCCCGAATCATCGAGGACTCTTTCCGCGCCATGCCGATAGTGACGAGATTCACCAGGCACTCTTCGGACTGAGGATTCTTATCGAGAATCGTCTTGTAGATTGCCGCGGATTCGTCGAACTTCCAAAGCAGCTGCAGCGCAACCGCCTTCCCGAAGGACGCCGTTTCGTGCTCAGGTTTGGACGCCAGGACTTTCTCGAAGTGCTCGAGCGCCGGTTCCGGCTTTTCCTGGTGGAGCAGGCAGATACCCAGTCCCAACTGCGCTTCGACGCGCTTCGGATCGGTTTCGAGCGAGCGCTGGAACGCTTCCGTGGCATCCTGCCACCGCCCGGTCTTTTCATGGCAAATGCCGAGATTGAAATAGGCGGTCGGGTGCCGGGGCTGGAGTTCAAGCAACTTCGAGTACGTTTTTACGGCGTCGGCATACTGCTCCAGCTCAAACTGAATATGGCCCTTCGCGGAGTAAACCTCGGCAGTTTCCTCGCCATTTTCGATGGCTTGATTAATGACTTCGAGCGCCTCTTTACGCTTGCCCTCGAGATGCAAGGACACTGCCTTGCCTAGGCCGGTGTTTATGTTTTTCGTCGCGACCGGCTGCTCCGTATTGCGTTTGCGTGGACTCATCTCGTTCCGCTCCGTTCGATCTAGACTTTCCGCCGTGCCCCCGTGACTCGCCGAGGACCTCCGAAACTACCCGCTTCGACTTCCGTAGTGCTTCGCGTCACCGACATATCGACTCACGCCCGCTTCGCACAAACACAGCTCCGCACCGGACGCCCGCCAAAGCAATCCAGCACTCAGGCAACGATCATCGGGGCACCGCTCACCAACTATTCTTTAAGGCCACCGGCTGAACCCTGCGCGCTGTAGGGCGCCAGATATGCACACAACCGGCCCAGGGCGTCGTATTGATGCGAGATCTGTACCCAACGAACCCGGGACTCCTCGCCGGGCGCATTGAAGAATCCAACGCCACCAGTCTTCCATCGGCTGTCGGACCAAAAATCTACAAGGTGTCCCTGCACTCTAAGCGCAAAATATTCGCCTTGGACATCCAGACGCACCCGGTAGAGCATGTCGGCCCTGGTGGTGATGGGCAGAATCTTCTCGGTCTTGGGACCGGCCTTCCCGTTGACAACCGCGTACCGTTGAAGGGCGACCGTAGGCAGTGGGCCGGGCCTGAGGACCACCAGCCTCGCTACATAATAATTGTCCAGGTCGGAGGCGCGGTAGACAAACCCCAGGGCCTTCTTTGAAATCTGCCCGAGGAACTGCACCTGGTAGTCGCTCAATTTCATGGAGGGCTCGAAGATCGCCAGCGGTCCTGGCTTTACGAAGCCAGCTGCGTCGTACGACCAGCTCTCCGTCAGGTCCGACTTGCTTTGCCACGCTTCGAGACCGGCGCGGAAGTCGTCCGACAACTCGATACCGGCCCGTTCAAGGATGTTCTGGCGGAGACCGTTCCATTGCGTTTCGACGACGCGCGAAATCTCCGGATTCGGCACTGAGGCTGTCACACGAACTTTTGGAAGCGAAGGCTGAATGGCCAGACCGATGAGCAGAGGCAGCGTCATCGCCAGCAATTTCAGGTCGCGCGGGGCGTTCTTCCAGAACGCTGCCACCGGCGCCAGACGGATGCGATGCAGTGCCAACTGCCCGATGCCGGGATTCTTTTCCTCTTCCGCTGCCTGCCGGCGCGCACTTCGGACGCGGGCGGTTTCGACAGCTTCCTCGGAAGGCCGCTGCGGCGCGAAGACAAACTCCCTGGCCGAAACCTGAGAGGGGGCCGCATCGACCGGCTCAAGATGCACGGTGGGCAACAGGGGCGAAGCCAATGCCGGCTGCGGCGCGAAATAGACGCGGGGTATCTGCGCCTGCCGCGAAGGCGCATGATCCCGGGTCAGCTTGTAGGCCAGCTTGCGCTGCCGCGAGGATCCCTTGATGGAGGCGGCTTCGCGCGTGATGTCGAGCACTGGATGATGCATCGAGGACGGGAACGCAACCGGAGCCGCGGCATCGAGTACGGCCGGCTGCCAGTTCATGGCGTGCTCGAACGCGGCCGTCCAGGGGAGACCAACCACTTGAGCCCAGCCCATCGAGAAGCGGGACCGTCCCGGCGTCAGGCGTGGAGTGGCGAACGAGAGTTCGCTGCTTTCGGTAAACACGGCGCCCGCCGCCTCTTTCGGGGCGATCGGCATTGAAACGGCGTCAAAACGTAGCGTGAGTAGTCCGGTCGACGCGTTAGATAGCACCGCCTCTTGGCACTCATGCACCGGGACAGGCAGGGATGGAGCCCGCTCGAATGCCGTTGGCGGTTCCGGAGCGGCGGCCTGAGCGCCGTACGAACGCGGCTCGCCCAGAGCGTAGCGCAGCGGAATAAAGATCGGGGGAATCAGCTCCGCGATTGCGTCTTCCATTTCGCCCGCCGGGTGGGCGTTCGACGTGGGAATGACCGCCCAAGCCGCCGGGAAGCTGGCTGGCGCGGTGCGCGCGGGGCTGTGAATCCGGTACTTTGCCCCTTCGATCCGAATCCGTGTGCGGCCGGCCAGCAGAGGTTCAGGACCGGCGAGGTTCAGCATGCCCTGTCCGGTCGAGGGATAGGCCACGAGCGGGATCCAGGGCGAATCGGCCGCCCCATCGAGCTGGGCGCGGTGCAGGGGCGGATCGAGCGCCACCCATTGGGCGAGGGCCATCAGACTGGCGGCTTGCAGATCGCCTGCGTTCTCCGGTTGACCGTGCCGTGCCAGATGCGGATTCAGTGGAATCGGGCTGATCTCGTATTCCATCGGATCTGCCGCCAGCATGGCGCGGCTGCCGGATACAGCGCGCAAAACGAACGGAACGAGCCCGGGCTGCGGCATGCCGTTGTCGGATGCAGGCGGATTGACGAGCAGAGCCGGCTCGATGGCAACTGATCGGCCTTTCGGAGCCGGATTGGAAATCGCGAGCGTGGCAACGGGTTCCCTGACCGTGACGAGGCTTCCCGGTTCTGGACTGGAGGCATGTCCACGATCGGCGCCATCCTCGGCCTGCAGCAATTCCGAAGCATAGGCCGCCACCCGGAATGTCTGCGTGCTTTGCAGCCGCTCGACACCCAGCCGTTGCTGCTCAAGCCAATAGGCCTTCCGATGCGAGGCCGAGCAGAATTGCCCGTCGGTCAGCTTCCGGTATAGAGGTAGCCGGCCATCGCAATACAAGCAGCGGACGTCATCGCCCCAAGACATCAACTTAATCGTAAAGTGAGTAGCCAAAGAATACTAGGCTAGAAAAGCCTGAGTTTACCTTAGAAATCATGCTTTTGCGGTAGATATCTAAGGTAACTGTCTTAGTCGGTTGCACCTGCAACTCCCGTTGACTAACTTCGCCGACTGTTGACATTCCCGGAAGACTACCTTACGCTTCCTATAGCCAGCTATAGGAAGATGCCGAAGCACGCCAACGATCGTCTCCAGGGAACCCTCGACCTACTGGTTCTAAAGACGCTGGCCGCGCACGATCAACCGATGCACGGCTACGCGATCACGCTTCGGATCGAGCAGATTTCGGAGCACGTGCTTCGCCTTGAAGAGGGCTCCCTGTATCCCGCGCTCCATCGGATGATGCAATCCGGATGGCTGAGCGCAGAATGGGGGGCATCCGAAAATAACCGGCGTGCCCGCTTCTATGCCTTGACTGCGGCCGGCCGGAAGCAGTTGGCTGATGAAGAAGCGCAATGGGCACAATTAACCGCCGCGGTCGACAAGGTTTTGAAATTCGCGTAATGAATGAGGAATAGCTGCTATGCCATGGATTCAGAAGCTAAGTAATCTATTCCGTCGACGTACCCTGCACACGGACCTCGACGAAGAGTTGCAGTTCCACCTCGACGCGAGGACGCGAGACAATCTGGCAGCTGGGATGACCACGGAGGACGCTCGACGCGATGCAAACCGCCGTTTTGGAAACCGGACGGGCGCACTGGAGCGCACGCGGGACGCCGACCTTGCGACGTCGCTTGAAAGCATCGGTCAGGATCTTGGATATGCGCTCCGATGGCTCCGGCAGAGTCCCGGCTTCACGGCCGTGGCGCTGATCGTATTGGCGCTCGGTATCGGCGCGAACACGGCGGTGTTTACGGTCGTCAATGGTGTCCTGCTGCAGCCACTTCCCTTCCCGGAATCCGACCGCCTGGTGCTGGTCTCAAAGCTTCCAAAGGATCATCGGTATCCTTCCGGACCCAGTCTGATCGACCGCGACTACATCGAATTTCGTCAACATGCCGACGCCTTGGAGCGAGTAGCAACATATGGACCGATGCAGGTGACGCTCTCGGGGACAGGCGACCCGCTGCGGTTACCCGCAGCTGAAGTCACGAGCGGTTTTTTTGATGTGCTGCGCGTCGAAGCGAGCCTGGGCCGGACGTTCCTGCCTGAAGACGTGAATCGCGCGGCTGGGCCGGTGGTCGTGCTTTCTGACGCCCTTTGGCGCCGCCGGTTCGGGGGCAGTCCAGCGATACTCGGCCAACAGGCGTTGATCAACGGAGTTGGGCACACGGTGGTCGGAGTGGTTCCCGCAGGGATGGCGCTGCCGGCCAACGCCGAGCTATGGATTCCATTTGAGGTCCAGACGCGGCCGAATATCGTGAGTGCGCGTCCGGTGGTCGGACGACTGAAGCCGGGTGTTTCGATGGAGCAGGCGGCGGCGGCCCTCACTTCGTTCGTAGCGGGACTGCCTTCGGAACCTGGTACGGAAAAGACGGAATACATCAGCCGGCTGATTCCGTTGAAGGAATGGATTGTGGGCGACGTCCGGAAATCTCTGCTGGTGTTCGCCGCCGCGGTTGCCTTCGTTTTGCTGATCGCGTGCGCGAACGTTGCGAATCTGCTTCTGATCCGCGCGGCGGCGCGGCGGCAGGAAATCAGCGTCCGCGCGGCGCTCGGAGCCAGCCGCTGGCGCCTCATCCGGCAGTTGCTCACCGAAAGCACGCTGGTTTCGCTGGGAGGGGGCGCGCTGGGCATACTGGTTGCGATCGTGGCTGTTCCAGCGCTGCTGGCGCTGGCGCCCAGCGGGAAGATTCCGCGCGCCGACCAGATCCACGTCGATGCGGGCGTGCTGGCGTTCACACTCGGCATTTCGCTCGCGACCGGATTGCTGTTCGGATTGGTGCCGGCCTTCCAGGCGACACGCCGCGAACTGCGCGAAACCCTGGGCGAGGGTTCGAAGACGTCCGGCCGCGGTCAGGAGGCGATCCGCGCCGGACTTGCGGTGCTCGAGATTGCGTTGGCACTGGTGTTGCTGACGGGAGCCGGACTGATGGTCAGGAGCTTCCTTCGGCTGCGAGCGGTGGATCCCGGATTCCAGTCGGCGAACCTGCTGACGGTGGAAGTGAATCTGCCGTCGTTTCGCTACAAGACGGCGGCCCAGATGCAGACCTTTCACGACCTGACACTCGACCGCATTGCGCGCCTGCCGGGAGTAGTTTCGGCGGCGGCCGTGAATTGGATGCCGCTCGGGGAGTCTCTCATTCAGGGTGACTTCGTGATCGAGGGCGGACGGACGTTGCCGGCGCAGTATACGGTGGCCAAACCGGGGGTGAGCGCGGGCTATCACCACACGATGGGTATCCGGCTGATCGGCGGCCGCGAGTTCGACCGGCGTGATTCAGCCGATGCTCCAGGGGTCGTGATCATCAGCCAATCGGTGGCGAGGACGTTATGGCCGGCAGAGAATCCAGTCGGCAAGCGGATCTCGATGGAAGAAAAACCGGGGCCCGGCGATTGGCTGACTATTATCGGCGTCGTCGTCGACGTCCTGCAGG